>JAKFDG010000457.1:0-3778 GCA_036677285.1 Pseudoxanthomonas sp. | reverse complement strand
GCGCGCGTTTCGGCATTCGTCGATTTCGGCAACGTCTTCGCCGGCACCGACGATTTCGACGCCGGCGAGCTGCGGGCCTCGACCGGCGTCTCCCTGCTGTGGCGCGCCCCGGTGGGCCCGATTTCGATCAGCTACGCCTTCCCGCTGCGCAGCGAAGACGACGATGAGATCGAACGCCTGCAATTCACCTTCGGCGGCGCGTTCTGACGCTCCCGCATCGCCGCATGCTTCACCGAAAGGCCCGGACACGTCCGGGCCTTTCTTTTACCGGGGCACGGCCAAGACGTTAAACTGTGCCGACGTGGATACCCCCCAGCTCACCGCCAACGAACTCGCCGAACGCTTCGCCCTGTCCGTGCACGGCGACGGCGGCGTGAGCGTGCGCGGCGTCGCCACCCTGGCCGGCGCCGGCGCCGGCCAACTCGCATTCCTGGCCAATTCCCGTTACCGCAGCCAGTTGGCCGCCAGCGATGCATCGATCGTCGTGTTGCGTGAAGAGGATGCTGCGTCTGCGCCGCATACCGCGCTGGTCGCGAAGGACCCCTACGCCGCCTTCGCGAAGATCGCCGCATTGTTCGAGTCGCAACCCATTTGCGACGCGGGTATCCATCCCAGCGCGGTCATCGACACGAGCGCCGCGATTTCACCAACCGCGCATATAGGTCCGTTCGTGGTCGTCGGCGCGAATAGCCGGATCGGTGATGGTTGCGTGGTCGGACCAGGATGCGTGATCGGCGAGGATTGCGTGATTGGCTCGGATAGCGTGCTCGTCGCGCGGGTCACTTTGGTGACCCGGGTGCGTGTTGGGCTGCGCGTACGCGTCCACCCTGGTGCCGTGCTGGGCGCCGACGGATTCGGCCTGGCCATGGACGCCGGGCGCTGGATCAAGGTGCCCCAGCTGGGCGGAGTGGTGGTCGGCGACGATTGCGAGATCGGCGCCAACACCACCATCGACCGCGGCGCGCTGGGGGACACCGTGCTGGAAGAGGACGTACGCCTGGATAACCAGATCCAGATCGGCCACAACGTGCATATCGGCGCGCACACCGCGATGGCGGGATGCAGCGCGGTGGCCGGCAGCGCCAGGATCGGCCGTTACTGCCTGATAGGCGGTGCCGCGGGTGTGCTCGGGCACCTCGAGATATGCGACAAGGTCACGATCACCGCCATGTCCCTGGTGACCAGTTCAATCCGCGAACCTGGCGAATATTCTTCGGGAACGCCGCTGACCGACAGCCGCACCTGGCGCAAGAACGCCACGCGCTTCAAACAACTCGATGCACTGGCGCGGCGCATCAACGCCGGCCACAAGGAGCAACCATGAACGATACCGTGCAGCTGCCCATAGACGTGACTCGCATACAGCAGGTGCTGCCGCATCGCTATCCGTTCCTGCTGGTGGACCGCGTGGTCGAGTTCGAGGCGCACAAGCGCATCGTCGCGCACAAGAACGTGAGCATCAACGAGCCCTTCTTCCAGGGCCATTTCCCCGGACACCCCGTGATGCCGGGAGTGCTGGTGATCGAGGCCCTGGCCCAGGCCGGCGGCGTGCTGACCCAGCTGTCGCGCGGTACGGTCGCCGACAACAAGCTGTTCTACCTGGTCAAGATCGACAACGCGCGTTTTTCGCGCATGGTGGTGCCGGGTGACGTGTTGGAACTGCACGTGGAGATCAAGCGCATCATCCGCACCATGACTTTCTATACCTGCGTCGCGCGAGTGGGCGGCGAAGAAGTCGCGACCGCGGACGTGCTCTGCGCCGAGACCGACAAGGACTGATCCGATGAGCGCTGCGTCCGCCATCCATCCGAGCGCCTACGTCGATCCGGGAGCGAAACTGGGGGCGAACGTGCGTGTTGGCGCCTTCACCAGTATCGGCGCCGATGTGGAAATCGGCGACGGCACGGTCATCGGCGCGCATTGCAGCATCATTGGCCCCACCCGGATCGGACGCGACAACCACATCGTCGGCCACGCCGCGGTCGGCGGCGATCCGCAGGACAAGAAGTTCGCCGGTGAACGCACCGAGCTGGTGATTGGCGACCGCAACATCATCCGCGAGTTCGTCACCATCAGCCGCGGCACCGGCAGCGGCGGCGGGATTACCCGCATCGGCAACGACAACTGGCTGCTGGCCTACACCCATGTCGCGCACGACTGCCTGGTCGGCGACAAATGCGTGTTCTCCAACAACTCCACCCTGGCCGGGCACGTGGAAGTCGGCGACTGGGTGATCATGAGCGGCTTCGCCGGCGTGCACCAGTTCTGCCGCATCGGCGCCCATGCGTTCCTGGGCATGGGCGTGCTGGTCAGCGGCGACGTACCGCCCTACACCATGGTCGCGACCGACGCGCAGGGCCGGCCGCGCGGCATCAACAGCGAAGGCCTGAAACGCCGCGGATTCGACAGTGATCGCATCAGTGCGATCAAGCGCGCCTACCGGACCCTGTATGTAGCCGGCTTGCCGCTGGCGGAAGCCAGACAGCAACTCGCCGAGCAGGCGCGCGATAGCGATGACGTGCGCGCGCTGCTGGAATTCATCGAGCGCGGCGAACGGCCCCTACTGCGGTGAGCATCGCGCGACCCAGGCGCATCGCGCTGGTAGCGGGCGAAACCTCCGGCGACGCCCTTGGCGCCGGACTGATCGACGCACTGCGCAAGCGCTACCCGGATGCCGAATTCGCAGGCATCTGTGGCGATGCCATGCGCGCGGCAGGCTGCGACACCTGGTTCGATGCGGGCGAGCTGGCGGTGATGGGCCTGTCAGAGGTGCTGCGCCACCTGCCGCGCCTGCTCCGGCTCCGCCGCCAGTTCCGCGAACGCGTGCTGGCGTGGAACCCCGATGTCTTCATCGGCATCGATGCGCCCGATTTCAACCTGGGGGTGGAACGCTGGTTGAAGCAGCGCGACATCCGCACCGTGCATTACGTCAGTCCCTCGGTATGGGCGTGGCGCGAGAAACGCGCGCAGAAGATCGGCGCCAGTGCCGACCTGGTGCTGTGCCTGTTCCCGATGGAGCCGCCGATCTACGCGCGGCACGGCATCGACGCACGTTTCGTCGGCCACCCGATGGCCGACGAGATGCCGATGGAACCCGACCAGGCATCGGCGCGCGAGGCATTGGGCCTGCATGCCCATACGCCGGTACTGGCCGTGTTGCCCGGCAGCCGGCTGGGCGAAATCGAGCGTCTCGGCCAGGCTTTCCTCGAGGCTGCGCGAGCGGTGGCCGACGCGGTTCCCCACCTGCAGATCGTCGTTCCCGCCGCCAACGCCGCCTGCCGACGCGCACTCGAACCCCTGGTCGCGCAGCTGTCTGCCCTTTCGCCGCCGCCGAAGCTGGTGGACGGCCGCGCACGCGAGGCGATGGTCGCCGCGGACGTGGTCCTGCTCGCATCGGGCACGGCCACGCTGGAGGCGATGCTGGCCAAGCGGCCGATGGTGGTGGGCTACAAGGTCGCGCCGCTGACCTACCGCATCGTCCGGCTGTTCGGATTGCTGAAGGTCGATCGCTACGCGCTGCCCAACGTGCTGGCCGGCAGCGACCTGGCGGCGGAGCTGATGCAGGACGAATGCACGCCGGAAAACCTGGCCGCAGCAGTGTTGAACCTGTTCCAGCATCCTGAAACCACGGGCGCACTGCAGCCGCGGTACCGCGAACTGCACCTGGCCTTGCGCCAGGATGCCTCGGCGCGCGCCGCCGACGCCATCGCGGAGTTCCTGCAATGAACCTGGAAGTCAGGCTGTTGGTGGCCGGTGTCGACGAGGCGGGACGCGGACC
>JAKFDG010000456.1:0-2932 GCA_036677285.1 Pseudoxanthomonas sp. | reverse complement strand
TTGGGGGCCACGCTGTCCAGCACGATCGTGCGCGTGCTGGCGGGATAGCGCGCCGCATATTGCTGGGCCACGCGGGTGCCGTAGGAAATGCCGACCAGGTTGACCTGCTTCGCGCCGATCGCCAGGCGCACCGCGTCCAGGTCCTGGATCGCCTCACTGGTGGTATAGAAGCGCGCGTCGGCGCGCGTCGCCAGTGCCGCCAGGCAACGTTGCGTGTAGGCACGCGCGGCTTCGGGCGAGGGCAGTTCGGTTTCGTCGAACGGCTCCTTGCAGGTCAGCGCATTCGAGCCGCCGGTGCCGCGCTGGTCCACCAGGATGATGTGGCGCTTCTTGCGGGTCTCGGCGAAGGCATTCGCCGTCTGCGGGTAAGTCTCCAGCGCCGACTGCCCGGGGCCGCCGGCGAGCATGAATACCGGATCCGGTTCGGCGGCGTCCTCGCGATCGGCCGGAATCCAGGCGATCTTCAAACCAATCCTGCGCCCACTCGGCGCAGCGGGATTTTCCGGCACTTTCAGAGTGGCGCATTGCGCGGCGATGGCGTCGCCCGAAAACGGTGCGCTCAGCGAACAGGGCTTGAAATCCAGGGAGCCCAGCTTGCGCGCCTGCGCTGCGGGCGCGCAGGCGATGGCGAGCAGGGCGAAGGGAATCAGTATTCGACGCATGGCGTCTCCGGTAGAGGTCCTGTTGCAGACCTGATGCTGTCATGACGAGGGTGGCCGGCGAATGTGACCAAAGGCACGGCCGTGGTTTTCCTTCTCACCGTTGGACACCCTGCGGGCGCCGCCAGGAGAAGGAAAAGCTCACTTCGACGAAACGTATTTCTCGCGCCGGATCTGCGGGATCGGCAGGCCATCGGCCTTCAATGCTTCGAAGCAGGCATCCACCATGTTGGGATTGCCGCACAGGTAGGCGATGTCGGTTTCCGGGTTCGGCGAAAACTCGGCCAGGAACTGCTGCACGTAACCATGGCGCACATCGGGATGGGGATTGTCCGGCAGCTGGCGCGAGAAGCAGGGCATGAAGCGGAATTGCTGGTGCCGGTCGGCGAAGGCGCGGAAGTCGTCGCCGTACAGCAGCTCCTCCGGCGTGCGCGAACCGAACAGCAACACCACTTCCACGCCGCGCTCGGCGATCAGCTTCTCGATCTGCGGCAGCATCGCGCGATAGGGGGTGACCCCGGTGCCGGTGCCGATGAGGAGATAGCGCTTGTTGGCGTCGCCGGGCATCAGGCAGAAGCGGCCATAGGGACCGCTCGCGTCGATCAGGCCGCCGGTGTCCAGGCCTTCGAACAGGGCCGTGGCCGAACCACCCGACACGTAGCTGACCGCGATCTCCACCGCCTCGCCCGGCCCCAGGGTGTGGTCGTGGATGGTCGCCAGCGAATAACTGCGCTTGGTGGCGGCGCCGTCGGCGTAGTGGAAATGCACCTGGATGAACTGGCCGGGGATGAAATCCAGTGGTTGGCCGTCGTCGCGCACGAACACGTAATGACCGACGGAAGGCGCCAG
This sequence comes from Pseudoxanthomonas sp., assembly GCA_036677285.1. Lineage (GTDB taxonomy): Bacteria > Pseudomonadota > Gammaproteobacteria > Xanthomonadales > Xanthomonadaceae > Pseudoxanthomonas_A. The sequence goes on along the minus strand of JAKFDG010000456.1, from coordinate 1,424 downwards.
CATGCGGCGTTCGACGAGTTTCAGCGGGAAATGGACGATGGCCAAGGACGGGACTGGAACGGTCTGGTGCCGGGGCCGACCCGACGGGACGCCTATAATAAGCGCTTGCAAACTCCCGGACGCCCGTTTGGCGTCGCAAGGCCCTTACATGCCCGATCCCGTTGTTGCCGCCGCGGCCGTGCCCGCACTCTCCGTCACCGATTTGCAGAAGACCTACGACACCGGCGTGCAGGCGCTCAAGGGCGTGTCGCTGCAGGTCGCGCCCGGCGATTTCTTCGCCCTGCTCGGCCCCAATGGCGCCGGCAAATCGACCCTGATCGGCATCGTCAGCTCGCTGGTCAACAAGACCGCCGGCGAGGTCGAGGTGTTCGGCGTCAACCTGGCGCGGGATCGCGATGGGGCCATGCGCCTGCTCGGCCTGGTGCCGCAGGAACTGAACTTCAACATGTTCGAGAAGCCGCTCGACATCCTCACCAACTACGCGGGTTTCTACGGCATCCCGCGCGCCGAAGCGCTGGTCCGCGCGGAAGAGGAACTCAAGCGCGCGCAGCTGTGGGACAAGGCCAGCAGCATGTCGCGGACCCTGTCCGGCGGCATGAAGCGCAGGCTGATGATCGCCCGCGCCATGATGACCCGGCCGCGGCTGCTGATCCTGGACGAGCCCACCGCCGGGGTCGACATCGAGATCCGCCGTGGCATGTGGAAGACGCTGAAGGACATCAACGCCGCCGGCACCACCATCATCCTGACCACGCACTACCTGGAGGAAGCGGAGAGCCTGTGCCGCAACCTGGCCATCATCGACCGCGGCCACATCGTCGAGCAGGGGCCGATGCGCGCGTTGCTGGCCAAGCTCGACGTGGAAGGCTTCGTCTTCGACATCGACGGCGAACTGCCGGCGCTGTTGCCGGCGATCGAGGGCACCACCCTGGTCGCCACCGACCACCACACCCTCGACCTGGACATGCCGCGGGCGATGGACCTCAATCGCGTCTTCGCCGCGCTCGGCGACGCCGGCATCCGCGTGCGCTCGATGCGGACCAAGAGCAACCGCCTGGAGGAACTGTTCGTGCGCCTGACCGGCGACGAAGCGGCGGCGAAGCGGGAGCAGGCGGCATGAGCGAGACCACGGCATTGCAGAAGAACTTCGTCGCCCTGGGCACCATCGTGCGCCGCGAAGTGAACCGCATCCTGCGCATCTGGGGCCAGACCCTGGTGCCGCCGGCGATCACCATGACCCTGTATTTCCTGATCTTCGGCGGCCTGATCGGTTCGCGCGTCGGCGAGATGGACGGCATCAAGTACATGGACTTCATCGTCCCCGGCCTGGTGATGATGAGCGTGATCCAGAACAGCTACGGCAACATCTCCTCCAGCTTCTTCGGCGCCAAGTTCGGCCGCCACATCGAGGAGCTGCTGGTCAG
>JAKFDG010000455.1:0-3854 GCA_036677285.1 Pseudoxanthomonas sp. | reverse complement strand
GTGCCGATCACCGACCAGACCAGGCGCAAGACGATGACGCTGCACATCGCCAGTCCGGCCAGCATATGCAGCGGGAAGCTGGCCGAATCGTCGTCCAGCAGGTTCGCAATGGCAAACGCGATGACGAACAGGCCGGCGAACATCCAGTGGAACAGGCGCGTGGGCCAGTCGTAGACAACCGTGGTGGACATGGGATTGCTCCGGAAGGGATGACAGTCCCGAGCATCGGCTTGCCCTCTCCTCCCGGCCATCTGGCGGATGCCCTAGTGCACGCGATGAGGCGCCCCTAGGCGGTTTGCCCCACGGCACGATTCCACGACGATGCAGCAATCGCCTGTCGCCGCGGACCGACTGAGAATCACTCCGCCTCGCTGGCCTGGAATCGAGTAGAAATGCACGGCCCGCGGGTGTGCGCGTTGTTGCGGGGTATATGCACGTTCGACGACGGCACCTTGTCCAGGGAGTACGCCATGCGACACAGAGAATGGCATCGCAACCAACGGGTCGGATGGTTGCGCGCTGCGGTGCTGGGCGCCAATGACGGACTGATTTCGACCAGCAGCCTGATCGTGGGGGTGTCCGCCGCCAATGCCACCAGCCAGAGTGTGCTGCTGGCCGGTTTCGCCGGGCTGGTGGCGGGCGCCCTGTCGATGGCAGCCGGTGAGTACGTCTCCGTGAGCTCCCAGGCGGACACCGAAAGGGCCGACATGGAGAAGGAGCGCAAGGAGCTGCAGACGCAGCCCGAAGCGGAGCTCCTGGAACTGACCAAGATCTACGAGTCGCGCGGACTGAGTACCGCCCTGGCGCGCGACGTGGCCAGGGAACTCACCGCACACGACTCGCTCGGCGCCCACCTGCGCGACGAACTGGGCATCCACGACGCCACGCGTGCACGCCCGCTGCAGGCCGCACTGGCTTCGGCGGGCTCTTTCTGCGTGGGCGCCATCCCGCCGCTTGCGCTGGCGGCGCTATGGAGCGGCGGCCGGACCACCCTGGTCATCGCCGCGGTCTCGCTTGCGTTGCTGGCGCTGCTGGGCGGTTTCGCCGCGCGCATCGGTGGCGCCGGCGTGGTCCGTGGTGCGGCACGGGTCCTGGTCTGGGGCGCACTGGCCATGGCCCTCACCGCCGGGATAGGAAAGCTGTTCGGCACCACGGGGTAGGTTGTTAGCCAACGCGGTGTGCGTCGTGCTGGAGAACGTAGGGTGGGCCTTGGCCCGCCATCGCCATGGATCGGATTGCGTTGACGCCGGAACGAAGGGCGGTGGGCTTGAGCCCACCCTACGAGTTCTACGTCCCTGCTGGCCGGGTGACGGCCGCACCGCCGTAAAGGGATTGAGCGCCGCGGCTTTCAACAGCGAAGCTGGTCTATCCATCGATCGCCACGCGCGCCGTCGCCATCACCGCCCCGAGAGGCCCGCCATGACGGTCACCAGCACCCAGTCCGGCACCAACGTCCACGAGATCGCCGAGGGCATCTATCGCATCAACACGCCGGTGGTCCTGCCGGGCGATGCGGTGGGCTTTTCGTTCAACCAGTACCTGATCGACGACGACGAACCGCTGCTGTTCCACACCGGCCTGCGCCAGCTGTTCCCGGTGGTGCTGGAAGCGGTGGCCCACGTGATGCCGGTGGCGCGGTTGCGGCATGTGGCGTTCTCGCATGTCGAGGCCGACGAATGCGGCGCGCTCAACCAGTGGCTTGCCGCGGCGCGACACGCCACGCCGCTGTGCGGCACGGTCGCGGCGATGGTGTCGATCGGCGACCTCGCCGACCGACCGCCGCGCGCGCTCGCCGACGGCGAAGCGGTCGCGCTGGGCCACCACACCGTGCGCTGGTTCGACGCCCCGCACCTGCCGCACGCCTGGGAGTGCGGCTTCCTTATGGAGGAACGCACCGGCACCCTGTTGTGCGGCGACCTGTTCACCCAACCCGGCACCGGCGAGCCCGCGCTCACCGAGAGCGACATCCTCGGCCCCAGCGAGGCCTTCCGCCACGCGATGGACTACTTCTCGCACAGCAAGCACGCCGGCGCGCTGCTGGAGAAACTGGCGCTCGCCAACCCGGGCACGCTGGCGTGCATGCATGGCAGTGCCTGGCGTGGCGATGGCGCGGGGTTGTTGCGGGCGTTGGCGGTTGAGCTGGGGCGCTAGGCGTTAAAGGAACCTGACCCCTTTGGTCCAAGGCGGCCACGGACGTAGGGTGGGCCTTGGCCCACCTTCGCCATGCATCAGATTGCCTTGGTGCCGGAATGAAGAGCGGTGGGCTTGAGCCCACTCTATGGGTTCAACCCGCGCGACGCAGTTTCATCGCGCCCTTCGAACGCACCCGCGCCGCGCGCTTCCGCGCCCAGATCACCAGGCCGGTGAGCGAGAGCGTCGCCACCACCAGTCCCAGCACCGACACGAAGATGCGGCCCGGCACGCCGATGATGCGGCCGGAGTGCAGCGGAAACTGCGCCTGCAGGAAGATATCGCCGGCCGATCCGGTGCCCGGGATTTCCGCGCCGGCGGGTTTGCCGCTGAGCGCGTCGAAGTACAGCCACGGATTGCCGAGGCCGCCATCGCCGTGGTCCTGTCCGGGGGCGAAGAAGCCGACGCCATACAGGCCGAACATCGAGGAATAGAAGATCGCCCCGGCCGGCGCCTTCCAGCCTCGCGCGCTGGCGGCTTGCAACGCCAACGCCACGCCCTGCTCGCGCTGCACTGAAGGTTCAATCGGTTTTTCCAGCGGCGCGGGTGCGCGCAGGTCGTACGGCGAAGGCGTCAGCGTCGACACCATCGACACCAGCGGACGCGTCACCTGTTCGCCCAGGTTCATCGACACCGAGGTGATCGCCAGGGTCAGCAGCAGCAGCCATACCCACACCCCGCCGGAGCGGTGCAGGTCGAAGTTGAGCTTGTGCCCGTGCTCGCGCCAGCGGAAGGCGAAGGACTTGCGCCAGCTGCGGAAATTCGGGAACGCCAGCCACAGCGCGATGAAGCAGTCGATCGCCCAGACGATGCCGACGATGCCCATGAACAGCACCCCCACTTCGACGCCCCAACCGTCGGGGATGTGCATGCTGTAGTGCAGCTTGTACAGGAACGGCAACAGGTTCTCGCGCGTCAGCGACACCGCGCCCCACATGCGCCGGGCCTGCACCTCACCGCTGACCGGATCCAGCGCGACCTGGTTGTAGTCCACGTCGAACAGTTTTCCGCTGGCCGGATCGACGCGCGGTTCGACGAACAAACTCAGCGCGTGCCCCGGTTCCACCGCCAGCGGCAGATAGGTCACGCGCACGCGCGGATCCGCGGCTTCCACTTGTTGCGCCAGTGACAGCGTGCTTTGCGGCGTGCCGGTGGTGCTGGAGTGATAGAGCTGCGGATTGAGCCACTCGTCGAGTTCGTGGTCCCAGGAAATGATCGCGCCGGTCAGGCCGGAGATCAGCAGGAACACGGCAATGAACAAGCCGAACCAACGATGCAATAGGACGAAGAACTGGCGCATGGGACCGGCTTGCTCTCGTATCAGGGTGTGGAAATCGGATTGCGAAATCAGATGTCGCAGCAGGCATCAAAGCGCACGATCACCAGCGGTAGCTGACCGTGGCCATGGTCTTGCGCTGGGTGCCGAACCAGCAGTCGCCGCGTTCCAGGCAGGTGGCCAGGTAGGTCTTGTCGCCGAGGTTGGATACGTTCAAGGCCAGGCGCCACGGCCCCGTGTCGTAGGACACCAGCAGGTCCAGCAGCGTGTACGACGGCGTGGTGGTCACGTCGATGCCGTCGTGGGTCTCGCCCACGTAACGCACGCCCAACCCCGCGCGCAATCCGGCGATGCCGTAACGGTCGAACTTGTGCAGCGCCCACACCGA
>JAKFDG010000454.1:0-7173 GCA_036677285.1 Pseudoxanthomonas sp. | reverse complement strand
GACCCGGACATCGCGGGCGTGTTGCTGTCCGCGGAATTTCCTTCCAGCCCCATCCGCTAGACCTTGAGATACCACCCGCACCGGTCCATCCAGCGCACCACCAGCCACCAGAACAGTACGAACGAAAGCGCGAACGAAAGCGACGGCAGGTACGGCCCGAAGCGCGGCGTCATCCACTCGGCGAAACCGATGCGGTAGATCGGCTCCCACCAGCCCAGGCCGGCGAAGAGATACACCATCGCCGCCGAGCCGGCATACGCGGCAATCGCATTGACCCCGAAGCTGCGGCCCAATGCCGGCCATTGGCGGCGATCGATCAGCGCGTGGCAGAGCGCCAGCGCCAGCATCGCCCAACCCGCCGTCCACAACACGTACGACGACGTCCACAGGTTCTTGTTGAGCGGGAATATCTGCGCCCACGCGCCACCCAGCACCAGCGCGACGACACCCGCCAGCCACAGCCGCTTGGTTTCACTCTTGCGCAGCCAGTCGCCGGCGCGAAGGCCGAGCAGCGTCGTCGCGATCGCCGGCAACGTGCTCAGCAAGCCTTCCGGATCGTGGCCGCGTCCACTGGCCGGATCGAACTCATACAGCAGCGGCCCGAACAACGCCGCATCGAGACGACTGGTCAGGTTGTCCAGCGGCGCAAACGAGCCGCCAGCAATGAGCACGCCCCAGTAACCCGGCAGCAACGCTGCGATCAGCCACCATTGCGACCGCGCTCGCAGATGCAGGGCGACCATGCCTGCCGCGGCAAAACACAGGCCGATCCGCTGCAGCACGCCCCAAGGCCGGAACCATTCCTTGTCCAGCATCCAGAACGCCAGCGCATGCAGCAGCAGACCGAGGCCGATGATCTTCGCGCTGCGCCACCACAGCGCACGCCGCAAGGCCGCTCGGTCGCCTCCGCTTTCCACCCGCGGCGCGATGCCGAGGGCGATCGAGACGCCGACGATGAAAAGGAAGAACGGGAAGATCAGGTCGGTCGGCGTGCAGCCATGCCATTGCGCGTGCAACAGCGGCGCGTACACATGGCCCCAGTCGCCCGGATTGTTGACCAGCAGCATCGCCGCCACGGTGATGCCGCGCAGGGCATCGACGGAAGCGAAGCGCGGCGGCGCGGTCACTGCCGACCGTTGATCCAGGTGGCTCGCACCTGCAGGTCGGCGTCCAGCGCGACCAGGTCGGCGCGGTAGCCTGGTGCGATGCGGCCGCGGCTTTCGCCCAGGCCCAGGAACTCGGCCGGATAGGTCGAGGCCATCCGCGCCGCTTCCTCCAGTGGCAGGCCGAGCAGGCCGACGCAGTTGCGCAAGGCCGTGGCCATGTCCAGCGCCGAACCGGCCAGCGCGCCCGCCGCGTTGCGCACCACGCCACCTTCGGCGGTGATGGTTTCGCCATACAGTTCATAACTGGGCTGCTCGGCACCAACGGGCGGCATCGCATCGGTGACCAGGAACACCTTGCCGCGCGGCTTCGACAACAGCGCGACGCGCAGGCTGGCCGGGTGTACATGGTGGCCATCGACGATGATCCCGCACCAGCTGTCGCGGTCTTCCAGTGCCGCGCCGACCGCGCCCGGATCGCGGCCCTGCAGTGGCGACATCGCGTTGAACAGATGGGTGAAGCCGCGGATGCCCGCTTCGAGGCCGGCCCTGGCCTGCTCATAGGTCGCTGCGGTGTGGCCTGCGCACAGCATCGCGCCGGCGGCGACCAGCGTGCGCATCGTTTCCACCGGAACTTCCTCCGGCGCCAGCGTGATCAGCGTGCAGCCGGTGTCCAGCGAAGTGGCGAGCCGGATCTCCTCTGCATCCGGAATCCGGAACTTCGCGGCATCATGCGTGCCCTTGCGCGCGGGTGCGAGGTACGGGCCTTCCAGGTGGATGCCGAGCACGCCCGGCACGTCGCTGGCGATGGCCTCGCGGGTGGCGCCGATGGCCGCCTGCATCTTGTGGAGGTCGTCGCTGATCAAGGTGGGCAGGAAGCCAGTGGTGCCGAACCGGCGATGCGCCGCGCCGATCCTGCGCAGCGTCTCCACATCCGGCGAGTTGTTGAACAACAGGCCGCCACCGCCATTGACCTGGCAGTCGATGAAACCAGGCAACAGGTAGGCGCCTTCCAGGTCGTACGTGGTCGCGCCGTTGGCGGCCGCATTCGCCTCCGGCAGCACCGCGACGATGTCCCGCCCCTCGATCACCACGGCGAGGCCGGATTCGATGCCGCGCTGGGTCAGCACGCGGCCGTTGACGAGGGCAAGCAGGCTCATGTGGTTTCGGTGACTTTGTTGAGGTGCGGCGGCACGTCCGGATTGTGCCCCCGGCGCAACGCCAGCGCATTGATCGCGCGGTAGAAACTCTGGATGGTCAACAGCGGCGCACAGGCCGGATGCGGCGCCTGCGCCAGCGGCAGATCGCCGTGCGCGGACGACACCCACACCTGCGCCCCGCGTGCACGGAATTCCTTCGCCAGCGCCAACGTGCCGGCTTCGGTTTCATCGGGCTGGGCGAAGCACAGCACCGGGAAGCCGGGGCCGACCAGGGCCATCGGCCCGTGTTTCACTTCGGCCGAACTGTAGGCCTCGGCATGCAGCCCGCAGGTTTCCTTGAACTTGAGCGCGGCTTCCTGCGCCGCGGCCAGGCCCAGGCCACGACCGAGCACGAACAGGTTGCGCGCATCGACCAGGCCCTCGGTGAGCGGCGACCAGTCGGCCTGCCAGGCCTTGTCCAAGGCCTCCGGGAGTTTCGGCAGCGCATCCAGCAAGGGGGCTTCGTTCTTCCAACTGGCCGCCAGCTGCAGGATCGCCGACAGCGAGGACAGATAGCTCTTGGTCGCCGCGACACTGCGTTCGGGACCGGCATGCAGGGGAATCACGGTGTCGGCCAGTTGCGCCAGCGGCGAGTCCTCCACGTTCACCAGCGCGACCACCCGCGCGCCGGCTTCGCGCGCGGCTTCGGCATTGCGCAGCAGGTCGGGGCTCTTGCCCGACTGCGAGATCACCAGGTACAGGGCATTGCGCAATTGCTGTCTTGCTTCGTAAACCGACCCGACCGACGGCGAGGCCGACGCGGTGACGATGCCCAGCTGGGTTTCGAACAGGTATTTGGCGTAGGTCGCCGCATGGTCGGAACTGCCGCGCGCGCAGGTGGCGACGAACGGCGGCGGATTGCGGCGCAGGTCTTCGGCGAGGTCAGAGATCACCGCGGCATTGCGGGCGAATTGGGCGGCGACGATACCGGCGCTCTGCCGTGCCTCCTGGAACATCAGGGTTTCGGTCGCTGCCGGCTGTGTGGCGAAATCGGTCATGGGGGGGATTCGGTTCGTTCGGTTCGTTCGGTGCGCGGGCGGACCGGCGCGGTGGAGCCGCGCACCACCAGCTGCGGGGTGAAGCCCTGGTTGTGCAGGGCCGTAGGCGTTTCGTCGTAGGCATCGTTGCGCAACCCGGCGATCAGCAGCCGTGCGGCCTGCCGGGCGATGTCTTCGGTCGCCTGCTTGGCCGTGGTCAGCGCCGGCCACGACTGCCGGGAAAACGGGCTGTCCTCGAAGCCGGCGATCGACAGGTCGTACGGTACGTTCATGCCCGCCGAATTGGCCGCGGCGAGCACGCCGGCGGCGATTTCGTCGTTGGAACCGAAGATCGCGGTCGGCGGTTCGCGCAAGGCCAGCAGCCGGCGTGCGCCGCGGAAGCCGTCGTCGAAGGTGTAGTCGCCCGGCACCACCAGGTGCTTGTCCAGGGTGATGCCGTACTCGTTCAGGGCGCGCTCGTAACCGGTGTAGCGTTCGGTGCTGGAACGATGCGCCAGTCCGCCCCACAGGAAACCGATGCGCTGGTGGCCGAGCTGGATCAGGTGTTCGGTGATCTCGTAGGCGGCGTCGTGGTCGTCCACGTACACGCAGGCATGGCCGTCCTTGGGGTCTTCGGTCGCGGCGATGATGCGCACCAGCCTGACCCCCCGTGCGGCCAGCGCATTCACCAGTTCCATGCTTTCCGACATCGGCGCGGTCAGCACCAGCCCGGCCAGGCGCGAACGCTGCACCAGTTCGGACAGCTCCTCGGCCAGCAGCGGCGAGGTGGAATCGCAGGGATGGATCTGCAGGCCGAAACCGGTTTCGCGGCACGCGGCCAGCACGCCGTTCTGCACGCCGATGATGTGGTATGGATTGGGATTGTCATAGATCAGGCCGATCACGAACGGCGTGCCGCTGCGCAGGTTGCGCGCGGACTGGTCGGGTTCGTAATCCAGTTCCGCGATGGCGTGCAACACCCGCGCGCGCGTGCCCTGCATCACCGAGGGCTCGTTGTTGATTACCCGCGACACCGTCTTCAGCGACACCTTGGCCTGGGCTGCGACGTCCTTGATGGTGGGTCTGCGCATGCTGGGTTCCGTCATTCTCGTGGGGTCCGTAATGATGCGCGCATCAGGCCTGCCGCGCCTTGCCCACGCGGTGCCCGTGCAGGGCGAAGAACAGGATGTACAGGTAGCAGGGCACGGCCAGGGCGGCGAACACCAGCTGGAAGTCGTAGTGCTGTTTGAGCACGGCGAACAGTTGGGGAACGATCGCGCCGCCGGCGATGCCCATGATCAGCAGTGCGGATCCGGTTTCGGTGAAACGGCCCAGGCCCTTGATCGCCAGCGGGAAGATGGCCGGCCACATCATCGCGTTGGCGAAGCCCAGCGCCGCGACGAAACCGACCGAGACATATCCCTTGGTCAGGAACGCGGCGATGGCGAAGATCATGCCCAGGACCGCCGAGACGCTGAGATAGCGCTCCTGCGAGATGAAGCGCGGGATCGCGACCAGGCCCAGGACATAACCGAGCAGCATCGCGCCGAGCGTAAACGAAGTGAAGAACTTGGTTTCGTCCAGGGGCAGGCCGAAGCCGTTTCCATAGGTGCCGATCGCATCGCCGGCCAGTACTTCCACGCCAACGTACACGAACAGGCACAGCACGCCGAGCCACAGGTGCGGGAACTGGAACACACTCTGCCGGCCTTCCGTTGCGCCCCCGGCATCATGTTCCGCATTCGCTTCGGACGGTTTGATTTCGGGCAGCGGCGAGAACAGGATGGCCACCGCCACCACCACCAGCACGCCGGCCATCACCAGGTAGGGCGTATGGATCTTGGCCGCGAACTCATCCAGCAGCACCGCTTTGGCGACCGCATCGGCGGCCGCCACCTCCGTGGCCAGGTCGCCGATGCCATGCAGCACCAGCGAACCGAGCACCACTGGCGCCAGCATGCCGGCCACCTTGTTGCAGATGCCCATGATCGCGATGCGCTGGGCCGCGCTCTCGATCGGACCCAGGATGCTGATGTAGGGATTCACCGCGGTCTGCAGCAGCGCCAGTCCACCGCCGATCACGAACAGCCCGGTCAACGCGCCGGCGTACCAGCGCTGTGTCGACAGTTCGCCGAACAGCGCCGCACCCACGGCCATGACGAACAGGCTCAGCGCCAGTCCCTTCTTGAGGCCTGTGCGTTTCAATGCCCACGATGCGGGCAGCGCGAACACGAAGTAGGAGATGTAGAAGACGAAGACGACCAGGAACGCCCTGACTTCGTCCAGGTCGAAGGCCAGCCTCACGAAGGTGATAAGCGGGCCGTTGATCCAGGTGAAAAAACCGATGATGAAGAACAGCACGCCGATAATGGCGATGGACGATGCATGGCGCGTGACAGGTACGGCGGTCATGGCTGGTGGACTCCCCTACGGACGATGGCCGGTGCACGGCCCGGCGGCTGACTCGCGACACCAGTGGCGTCTGTGGGCTGGATCAGCTGGGAACAACGTTGTCACATTTTTTCTTCCGCTACCACTTTTTGCCATCCAATCCTGCACGAAACCCGTGATGTGAGCACTCCAAAAAGTCGTGCGATGCAGCACGTTGACCGTATGGACCGGGAGGATGATCGATGAAATATGAACAAATATCACCAAATATGTCACCAATAACGCTTGATTACTTCACACAACAACGGATTTGCATATGAATCTCGCGAGCTCACTCTCGTTTCATGACGGACTATTGACAACGTTGTCAGAATCTTCTCACACTCCAGCGCAAATGGCCCTCGGGATTCATGCCGTGCCGCCAGCCAAGACATGGGGAGATGTGTGGTCGCTATCGCCAATCCAGCTCCGGTGGACAGCATGAACGCGCCGCGCGAGCCCTTCATCGCGGCCGACGTGGGCGGCACCCATGTGCGCATCGGCCTGGTGCGGGAAAGCGGCGATCCGGCCCATCCGGTGTCGGTGCTGCAATACCGCAAGTACGCCTGCGCGCAGTACCCCGGCCTGGCCGAGATCATCGAGGATTTCCTCGGCGCCCTGGCCGGCACGCCGGTCGATCGCGGGGTGATCGCCAGCGCCGGCTATCCGCTGGAAGACGGAACCGTGATCACCGCCAACCTGCCCTGGCGCCTGTCGCCGCGGGAAATCGGGCAGCGCCTGGGCTTCCGCGAATTCCGCCTGGTCAACGATTTCGAAGCCGTCGCCCATGCCGCCGCCTATGTGGATGCCAGCGAAGTGCTGCGCCTGACCGGCCCTGAAATCGCGCCGGTCGCCGGCCCGACCCTGGTCCTCGGGCCGGGTACCGGGCTTGGCGCAGCGGTGTGGATCCCCACGGGCAAGCGGGCCGTGGTCCTTGCCACCGAGGCCGGCCAGGCCGCGCTCACCGCGGGCAATGCGATCGAGATGGCGCTGCTGGCGGAAATGCTCAAGGATCGCACCCACGTGCCGGTCGAGTACGCGCTCTCGGGTCCAGGCCTGATGAACCTGCATGCCGCGCTGTGCGCGTTGCGCGGCGCCAGCAACAGCTACGCGACCCCGGGCGAAATCACCGCCGCCGCGACCGCAGGCAGCGATCCGCTGGCACGCGAAAGCCTGGAGATCTTCTGCGGCCTGCTCGGCAGCGCGGTCGGCGACATGGCCCTGCTGTACGGCGTGCAGGGCGGCATCTACCTGGCCGGCGGCATCCTGCCGCAGATCCGCGAATTCCTCTTGAACAGCAGCTTCGTCGAACGGTTCCTCAACAAGGGACCGATGCGCGCGGCGCTGGAACGCATTCCCGTGCGCTTGGTGGAGCACGGACAACTCGGCGTCATCGGCGCCGCGCAGTGGTACCTCGGCCAGCAGGACGCTGGCTAGAACATCGCAGTCGGATGGCTGCGGATC
>JAKFDG010000453.1:0-2223 GCA_036677285.1 Pseudoxanthomonas sp. | reverse complement strand
CAACAGCAAGCGCCCCATCGTGCAGGCGACGGACGCGTCGGGCCTGAAGATGCGCACCATGGAAAACAAGGTCCACATGGAAGGCTACCGCACCTTCGGCATCCTGCCCACGCCGATGGCTTTCCCCGAGGTGTTCGGTGCGCTGCAGCAAGGCGTCGTTGACGGCCAGGAAAACCCGATTCCGGTGATCCTGGCGTCCAAGTTCTCGCAGGTGCAGAAGCACCTCTCGCTGACCTCCCATGTGTACTCGCCCGCCCTGATCCTGACCTCGCCCCGTGTGTGGTCCAGGCTGAGCGAGCAGGACAAGAAGATCTTCGCCGAAGCGGCGAAGAAAAGCGTCGCCGCCCAGCGCAAGAAAGTCAACGACGACGAGGCCAGCGGTGTCGCCCAGCTCCGCAAGGACGGCATGCAGGTGATCGAGCAGGTGCGTGCGGACAGCTTCCGCGATGCCCTCAAGCCCGCCTACGCCTCGTACGCGAAGGAGTTCGGCGCCGAGCGCATTGCCGCCATCCAGGCCGTCAAGTAACCAGCAACTTGCAGCGCGTGCCGCGGCGTCGCGGCACCGGAGCCATTCATGAAAAACCTGGAACGACTGTTTCTTTCGGCCAACCGCTGGGCGCTGATCGGCCTGCTGGCGACCATGGCGGTCATCATTTTTACCAATGTCTGCCTGCGCTACCTCACCAACGAGTCACTCGAGTGGGCCGAAGAAGTGTCCCGCCACATGATGATCTGGCTGACCTTCCTGGGCTGTGGCCCGGTGCTGCGCTACGGCGGCCACATCGCCGTGGAAAACCTGCAGGACGCGCTGCCGGGTCGGCTGGCCGTGGCTCTGCGCGCGGTCATCGCGGTGCTGCTGCTCGGATTCTTCGTGTTCATCGTCTGGTTCGGCGTCGAGTACATGCAGCGCACGCAATACCAGCAGACGCCGGCCATGCAGCTGTCGTTTGCGTATGTCTACATGGCTTTGCCCCTGGGCATCGCATTCACCGTCATTCACTGGCTGCTGATCGCGCGCGGTTACATCGCGCGCCGTGAGTTCGCCGCCGACGCCCATTTTGACGCCAACGCGAGTGCTTCCCTATGACCGCGAGTGCCATCCTTCTTGCTTCCGTTTGCATCTACCTTGCCATCGGCGTGCCCGTGGCCTTCGCGCTGGGGCTGTCCACCGTGACCGCACTGGTGCTGTCGGACCAGTTCCCGATGATCGTGATGCTCAAGGAAACTTTCACCGGCATCGACAGCTTCCCGCTGATGGCGGTGCCCTTCTTCATCCTCGCGGCAGAACTGATGAGCGGCGGTTCGCTGACCGAAGTGCTGCTGCGCTTTGCCGGGCAATTCGTCGGGCACAAGCGCGGCGGCCTGGGCTACACCAACGTGGTCGGGTTGACGTTCTTCTCGGGCATTTCCGGCTCGGCACTGGCGGACGCCGCCGGCCCCGGCTCGATGATGATCAAGATGATGGACAAGGCCGGCTACGACCGTGCCTACGCCGCGGCGCTGACGGCCTCCACCGCCATCGTGGGACCCATCATTCCGCCCTCCATCATCATGATCATTTACGCGCTGGCCGACGACAACGTGTCGGTGGGCGCCCTGTTCATGGCGGGCCTGCTACCCGGCATCCTGATTGCGGCGGCGATGTGCGTCGTGAACTGGTATGTCTCCAAACGGCGCAACTACCGTGGTGACAACGAGCATCCGACGCTGGTGGAAATCCTGCGCACGACCTGGAAGGCGCTGCCGGCCATCCTGCTGCCGGTGCTGATCCTGGGCGGCATGCGCGCCGGCTGGTTCACGCCGACCGAAGCGTCCGTCGTCGCCGTTTTCTACGCGCTGGTCTGCGGCAAGTATTGGTACGGCACGCTGGAATGGAAGGCCGTGCCTGACATCCTGTCGCGCTCGGCGCTGCTGACGGCCTCGGTGCTGGTCATCATCGCCATGTCGGCATCGTTTGCGTGGGTGCTGACGATCGAAGGCGTGCCGCAACTGGCCGCGAACTGGATCGCGGATATGCAGCTGAGCCCCTGGATGTTCCTGCTGGTGGTGAACGTCTTCCTGCTGGTGTTCGGCATTTTCATCGAGCCGCTGCCTGGCGTGATGGTGCTGGTGCCCATCCTCGCACCGGTGGCGGCCAAGGTCGGCATCGACCCGATTCACTTCGCCATGATCGTGATCTACAACCTGACGCTGGGCATGATCACGCCGCCCGTGGGCGGGCTG
>JAKFDG010000452.1:0-1632 GCA_036677285.1 Pseudoxanthomonas sp. | reverse complement strand
AGCGTCGTATTTCATGAAGCCACGTCCGAGAACACCTACCGTTCGGGAGAGCCCACTTCCGAAACGCTGATCTTCTGCCACATACGTGATGGGCGTAGCGACGGCGCCGTGCTATCGCTGGCCAAAAAGGTGAGTTCGATCTGGAGCGCGTGCACCGGGGCACCGGAGGACGAAATCGAGGTTCTGGTCACTCTCTATCCCGCCAAATACGTCGTGCGCGGCGGTGAACGCCTGCCCGAAGCCCCTCGCGTGTGAGGGTGGTGCAGCCTGCGCGCCGTACCTGAACCTCGTGTCGAAAATAAAAGGAGACAAGTCAATGAATTCCACAACCATGCACCGGATAGATGTTCAGAAACTGGCCGACGAGGCCAAGTTCAACAGCTTTCACGGGTCCGTGCTGATCTGGTGTTTCGTGATCCTGGTGCTCGACGGCTACGACCTGGCGGTCGCCGGCACCGCGCTTCCGTCGATCATGAAGGCGATGAATGTCGACGCGGCGACCGCGGGCTTCATGGCCAGTTCGGCGCTGTTCGGCATGATGTTCGGTGCGATCGGGCTCGGCGCGCTCGCCGACAGGATCGGCCGCCGCTGGGCGATCTCGATCTGCGTGTTCCTGTTCAGCGTGTTCACCGCGGCCGCCGGGTTCACGAACGACCCGATCACCTTCAGCGCGATGCGCTTCCTCGCCGGGCTCGGCATCGGCGGCGCGATCCCGACTGCGGCCGCGCAGATGACCGAATACTCACCGAAGAAGGTGCGCGGCTTGATGGTCACACTGATGTGCTGCGGCTACGCGGTCGGCAGCATCCTCGCCGCGCTGCTCGGCAAGCAGTTCATCGAGACCTACGGCTGGCAATCGGTGTTCATCGCCGCAGGAGCCCCAGTGGTGCTGATCCCGTTCATCCTGAAGTACATGCCTGAGTCGCTGCCGTTCCTGATCAAGCAGCACGACGACACGCATCTGCGCGAAGTGGTCCGGAAGATCCGGCCGGACATGCGGCTCGAGCCGCACGAGGAGTTCCTCGTTCCGGCCGAGGACAAGGCCGAAGGTCCGACCGTAGGCAGGCTGTTCCTGGACGGCCGCGGCTTCAGCTCGGTGATGTTGTGGGTCGCCTTCATGACCTGCCTGTTCATGCTCTATGCGCTCAGTTCGTGGCTGGTCAAGCTGATGGGCATGGCCGGCTATAGCCTCGGTTCGGCACTGAACTTCCTGCTCGCCTACAACGCTGGTGCAGTCGTCGGCGCCGTCGGTGGCGGATGGCTCGCCGACAAGCTGAACATCAAGTGGGTGACGACCGCATTCTTCGCGGTCGCCGCGGTCTCGCTGACGCTGCTCGGCTACGGCGCGCAGCCGCTGTTCCTGATCGTTGCCGTCGTGGGCGCGTCGACGCTGGGCACGCAGATCCTGCTGTACGCGTATGCCGGGCAGTTCTACCCGACGTCGATCCGTTCGACGGGACTCGGCTTTGCCTCGGGGGTCGGGCGCATCGGCGCGATCGCGGCGCCGATCGTGATCGGGCTGCTGGTCTCGATGAAGCTGCCGCTGGTGCAGAACTTTCTCGCCATTGCAATGGCCGCAGTGATCGGCGGTGTCGCGGTTGCTCTGATCAAGCACAAGTTACCGGCCTCTTC
>JAKFDG010000451.1:0-6226 GCA_036677285.1 Pseudoxanthomonas sp. | reverse complement strand
CTTTTGCTTCCAATCAAGCAGGAGCAAGAGCAAAAGAACCGCACTCTGACTTCGCTGATTACAGGATCGGAACCAGTCCCGCCCCGAACGCGGTCAGCAGCCGCGTGTACAGCCACTTCGGGCCGACGTTGACCTCGGGAAAATCGCCGACCGACACATAACAACGATGGAAGGCGGGATCGCCGGCCGGTACCGGCACCGGGCAGTCGGGTCCGGGCTTGAATTCGTAGCTGGTGGCATAGCGCCACGGCCATACATCGAACAGCGGCAGCGCCTCGGACACCTTGCCCAGGCTGTAATCCAGTCCGGACAGCACCGGCGGCTTGGCCCGCGGGGCGATGGTCCAGGAGTTTTCCGGGGTGATGTCGCGGCGGATGCTCGCGGCCAGCGCCTCGGCGAAGGCGCGATCATCGATGATCACCGCGCTCTCGGTGTTGTAGGTCTCCGAACGCGGATCGAAGTTGTGGGTGCCGATGACGCCGATGCGGTTGTCGATCACCATCGATTTGGCGTGCAGGCCCATGCGTACGCCGGCGCGCTTGAGCGGAAGCGGTTCGGTGGCCGCGCCGCTGCTGAGGAACGAGGGTCGCGACTCGGTGCGCTGCAGCCTGCGCGTGGTTTCGCCGGACATGCCCGACGATCCGATCGATGGCGAATTTCTCTGCGGAAGCGCCAGCGGGGGACCTTCCGGCATCATCGCCGCATAATCCACCGGCGCGTCTTCGGGGAAAGGCTTGTACTCGTGGATCCGGAAACCGAACTCGCGCAGGTAACGGCGCTTGTACTTGAACGACATCGCGTACACCACCGCGTTGTCGGTCGCGGCCAGGCTGTTGGTGGACACGATCACCTGCGGGGGGGGCTTGCGCAGGTGCAATTCCCGGAACAGGTCCTGCGCGGCATCGGACATCACCAGGTAAGGCGTCTGCAGCAACACCTCCGATTGCGCGCCCGCGATCAGCTCGCCCAGTTCCCGCCCCGCCGGCGCGGCATTATCCGGTTGCTCGCGGCGGTGTTTCTGCGGCAGGTCGGCGACGTACTTCACCGTGCCCACCGGCAGGGCCGGCTGCACCAGGCGCTCACGCACCTGCGCCTCGTCGCCGGCCTCCGCGGACAGGGCCTCGACCCGTTCCGGTCGCAGGTAGTGCGCGGGCGGCATGGCCGGTACGCCTTCGCGCAACAGCTTGCGGCCGACGTCGTTGAGCCGCTCCACCGGTACGCTGCGGCGCGCATTCCAGAACGCCTCGAAGTTGGTCGCCATTTCCTGTGCGGCCGGTCCTGCGACCAGCACGTCGCGGTCGCGGAAGTTGTATTCGGCATCCCAGTCGTAATAGTCGTCCTGGTAGTTGCGGCCGCCGGTGATGCCGATGGCGTCGTCCACCAGCATCACCTTGGTGTGCATGCGCTGGTTGAAGCGGCGGAAGCAGCACAGCACGCTGCCGGCGTAGTCGAAATAGTTGAGCTTGGCCTTGCCGAAGGTGGGGTTGTAGATGCGGATCGCGAAATTCCGGTGGGAACCCGACAGCGCCGCGAGGATATCCAGGTCGGCGATGGCCGACAGCTGGTCGATCAGCAGCCGCACCCGCACCCCGCGCCGCGCCGCGGCCAGCAGTTCGTCCAGCACGAGGCGCGCGCTGTCGTCCTTGTCGAAGATGTAGGTCTGCAGGTCGATCCGGCTTTTCGCGGCGCGGATCAGGTTGATGCGGGCCAGCAGCGCATCCTGGCCCTGGTCCAGGATCAATGCGTAATGGCGCGGCGCCTGCGCCGTGGATTCGGCCTGGGCACGGCTGCCCAGCTCGCGCAGCGGCGACGGCAGGGCACAGGCATCGGCCGCCGTGCAGTCGATGACCTGCGAGCGCGCCGCCTCGGCGATGCCCGCGGCACGGTCGCGCTGGGCATTCGACAGGCCGGCGCAGGCACTGCACAGCAACGCCAGCGACAGCGCCAGGCCACGCAGCAGCAGAGTCAAAACCCGCCCTCGGCATGCAGGCGCGCGCGCAGCACGAACACGACGCGATCGTTGACCGCCATCTTCCAGTTGTTCATGTCGTAATCGCTGCGCCGCACCGCGCCAGTCGCCACCACGTCGCAATCGCGCGCCGGGCGCGCGCAGGTGGAAGGCGCCACGGTCAGGGTCTCGGGCCGGGTGATGCCGCGAATGGTCAGCTCTCCCAGCAGTGGGCCACCCTGCCTGAGCAGCTCCTCGGAATAGGGCCGGGACACGAACGCCACCACCGGGTAGCGGTCGGACTCGAAGAACCTGACGCCGCGGGTCCATTCGGTATAGCGCGGATGGCCTTCGATCTCGACGTAGCGGGTGAACATGCGCAGGTGGACCTGCTGGCGGCCATCGGCCAGGTGTTTCACTTCGCCTTCGTAACGCGGGAACACGCCTTCCAGCTTGCTGCCCCAGCGCGTGCTCAGCTCGAAGCCGAGTCGCGACAGCGCCGGATCCAGGGCCTCGGCAGAAGCGGACAACGCCGGCCAGGCGCACAGCAGGACCAGGCCGCACCACCAGCGGCGCCCGCGCATTGCCGCCGTCACGGCCACCAGAAGGCGGAGAGGGTGGCGACCCCGGGTTCGATCACGGCATCGGCGGGCAAGTGCAGCACCATCACCGACGCGGTCGGCATGCCGCGGTAATCGCCGGACTGGCCGCTGTGCATCAGCGCCGCGAGGCGCTCGAAACCCGGGTTATGGCCGACCATCATCAGCCGCACCGCATCGCGGTTGGCGTCGGCCAGGTCGGCCAGGGTGCCGGCGGTGCCGTCGTAGATGCGCTCTTCCAGCCGCTGTTCGACATAGCCGATCGCGCCGAGCACCGCTTCCAGGGTCTCGCGCGAACGCCGCGCCGGGGAACACAGCACCCGGTCCGGCAGGATCCCCTGCGAGGCCAGCCAGCGGCCGGCGGCCTCGGCCTCGGCCAAGCCCTGCGGCGACAGCGGCCGGTCGACATCGGCCTGTCCTTCCGTGATCGGTTCGGCATGGGCGTGACGCAGCAGGATCAGTTCACGCATCGCATCGCTCCGGTTGGGATCGCACTCAAGCCTTCCTGACCCATTTCAGCAGCGGATCCCAGTCGGCCTGGTGTTCGCGCACCTGCGCCGATTTGTAGTCGAACAGGCTGCGGCCCATCCCCGCCAGGACCACGTAGGCTTGGGTGTCGCGCAGTTGCGCCACCACCGGGTACGGCCAGCTCTTGAGCATTTCCACGGCCTGCTGCGAGGTGTTGGTCCATGGCTTGCTGCGGTTGACCACCAGTCCCACCGGCAGCTTGCGCTTGTGCACGCGCGGCACCTTGGCCAGGGTATTGAGGAAGCCCACCGTGGCCTCGATGTCCAGCGCCGAGGGCAGCACAGGGACCACGATGGCGTCGCAATGCTCGATGAACTGGTCCAGGTCGTCGGCCCTGGATCCGGCCGGGGCGTCGATCACCACCCGTTCCGCATCGTCCGGCAACCACGCGCGCCACGCGCGCTTGCCCGCTGCATCGATCGGCAACACCGCGCTCTCCAGTTCGGCGCGGCGCTCGGCCCAGCGCAGGGAGGAATGCTGGGGATCGGCATCGACCAGGACGGTCCGCTTGCCTTCCAGGGCGAATTGCGCCGCGAGGTTGGTGGCCAGGGTCGACTTGCCCGCACCCCCTTTGGAGCTGGCGACCAGGATCGTCTTCATGCATACGCCTCGTTACCGGGAAGCCGCAGGGTACACCGGCGGCGGTGAAACGGGGAACGGACCCCCTCCGCGGGACCGCCGCCCGGATTCAGTTCGAAACCAGCCCCAACACCCACACCCAGGCCGGCAACGTGGCCAGGGACAGCACGATCCCGTATCCGACCAGCGCCGCGGCCAGGCGCGGGGCGAGTTGGTGGGAGATGGCCAAGGCGCCGGCGGTGATCATGGTCGGCATCGCCGACTCCAGCACGTTGACCTGCAGCATCTGCGCCTGCAGGCCGAACAGCCACGACAGCGACAGCGCGAGGGCCGGCATCACCAGCAGCTTCAGCAGCAGGCCGATCGCCAGCGGCTTCACTTCATCGCGCGGCAGTTTCAGTTGGATCGACAGGCCCACCGCCAGCATCACCAGCGGCAGCAGGGCATCGGCCAGGCGCTGCAGGCCTGAGGCGATCCACGCCGGCGGCTGTTCGGGCATCAGGGTCAGGCCCAGCGCCAGCGCCCACGCCGGCGGGAATTTCACGATGCGCAACAGGATCTGCTTCGTGGTCGGCGGCGCATCGCCGCCATACTTCGCCAGCACGTACAGGCCGAAGGTGGACAGCAGCACGAAGGTGCCGAACTGGTCGTAGACCACCGCGTACGGCAAGGCGTGCTCGCCGAGCAGCGCGCGCACCATCGGGTAGCCGATGAAGCTGGTGTTGCCCAGGGTCACGCACAGCAGCAGCACCGCGTGCTCATCGCGACGGAACTTGAAGACCCGCGTGGCCAGTGCGGCCAGCGCCACCGTGGCCAGCGCCAGCAACCACGGGGTGGCGATCAGGCCTGTGAGCGAACCCTGCATGTGCAGGCGCGGCACGTAGATCAGCACCGCCGCCGGCAGGCACACGTACAGCACTACCCGGTTCAGCACTTCGGCCGCGCTGTCGGGCAGCACTTTCAGGCGTGCGAACACCATGCCCAGGGCGAGCATGGCCAGGATCAGGGCGAAGGCGTCGAAGGCCATGGTGTGCGCCTGGGAAGTGAGGGTGGGTGCAGGAGCGGCTGTAGGAGCGGCTTCCAGCCGCGAGCTCCTGCGATGGTCCCGGAATCTGGCGAGGGCTCGCGGCTGGAAGCCGCTCCTACGTCAGTAACCGGCGGCCTGCCCGTCCTTGCGGCTTTCGGAAGCGCCAAAATACACGCCGGTCTGCGCGTCGCGACGGATCGCCTGGTAACCACCATAGGGACCCAGCGCCCATTCCACGTGGTGACCTTTGTCCATCAGCCCACGCACGGTTTCGTAAGGGAAGCCGGATTCGAGCTGGACCACGCCGCCATCGCCCATCGCGGTGTTCTGGCCGGTCGGTTCGGTATCGCCTTCGTGCTGGATGCGCGGCGCATCGCCGGCTTCCTGCAGGTTCATGCCGAAGTCGATGAGGTTCATCACGATCTGCACGTGGCCCTGCGGCTGCATCGCGCCGCCCATCAGGCCGAAGCTGGCGAAGGGTTTCCCGTCCCTGGTGATGAACGCCGGGATGATGGTCTGGAACGGGCGCTTGCCCGGCTCGAAGGTATTGGGGTGGCCGGGCTTGAGCACGAACATCTCGCCACGGTCCTGCAGGATGAAGCCCAGCCCCGGCGGGGCCATGCCGCTGCCCATGCCGCGGTAGTTGGACTGGATCAGCGAGACCATCATGCCGTCGGCATCGGCGGTGGTCAGGTAGATGGTGTCGCCTTCGTCGAGTTCGGCCGGGGTGCCGGGCTGCACTTCACGCAGGGGTTTATCGTTCGAAATCAGTTTGCGACGCTGCGCCGCGTACGCCTTGGAAACCAGCTTGGCCACCGGCGCCGGCTGGAACGCCGGATCGGCGTACCAGCGCGCTCGGTCGGCGAAGGCCAGCTTCTTGGCTTCCACGAACAGGTGCACGTGCTCGGGACTGCCATAGGCGATCTTCGAGAAGTCGTAGCCCTCCAGCAGGTTGAGCATCTGCAGCGCGGCGATGCCCTGGCCGTTGGGCGGCAGTTCCCACACGTCATAGCCGCGGTAGTTGGTGCTGACCGGTTCGACCCATTCACCGTGATGCGCGGCGAGGTCCTCGTAGCTCAGGAAGCCCCCATTGGCCTTGAAATACGCATCGACGGTGCGCGCGATGTCGCCCTTGTAGAACGCGTCGCGGCCACCGTCGGCGATCTTCTGCAGGGTGTCGGCAAGGTTGGGGTTCTTCCACACTTCGCCGGTGCGCGGGGCGCGGCCGTCGACGGTGAACTGCTCCTTGAAGCCGGGATAGGGCGACAACCGCGGCACCGAACGGGCCCAGTAATAGGCGATGGTTTCCGCGACCGGGTGGCCTTCGCGCGAATAGCGGATGGCCGGCGCCAGCACGTCCTTCATCGGCGCCTTGCCGAAGCGCCCATGCAGCGCGAACCAGCCGTCCACCGTGCCCGGCACGCTGACCGGCAGCGGGCCCAGCGGCGGGATGTCGGTCAGGCCCTGCTTCTGGAAATAGTCGAGGGTCAGCGATTTCGGCGAGCGGCCCGAACCGTTGTAGCCGTAAAGTTTCTTCGTCTTCGG
>JAKFDG010000450.1:0-1993 GCA_036677285.1 Pseudoxanthomonas sp. | reverse complement strand
GCCGATCTTGCTCATGATCACCTGCCCCGGGATGGACAGCTGGCCCTGCAGCGCGCCGTTGGTGATGCCGGCATAGAACACCGCGCCGATATCGGCGCGCTGGGCACCGGCATCCGCCAGCGCTCCGTTGAGCGCTTCCAGGGCCAGGTCCTGGAGGCTGCGATCCGGATGACGACCGAACTCGGTCATCGCGATGCCGGCAATATAGATTGGTTCCATCAGAAGACTCCTCGACTTCAGATCTGCCGGCTGGCGCCTTGCCAGTAGCGGGCACGCAGGTCCTTCTTCAGCACCTTGCCCACCGGACTGCGCGGTAGGGACTCGACGACGTCGATCGACTTCGGCGCCTTCACCGAGCCCAGCTTGTCCTTGCACAGGGCAGTCAGTGCTTCGGTGTCGACGGTATACCCCTCGTTCAGCTCGACGACCGCCTTGACCGCCTCGCCCCACTTCTCGTCCGGCACGCCGATCACCGCGCAATCGCGCACCGCGGGATGGCCCCAGAGCACCTGCTCGACCTCGCTCGGATAGACGTTGAAGCCGCCCGAGATGATCATGTCCTTCTTGCGGTCGGTGATATGCAGGTAGCCGTCGGCATCGAGGTGACCGATATCGCCGGTGTGCAGCCAGCCGTCGATGATGGTTTCCGCGGTCTTCTGCGGATCCTTGTAGTAGCCCTTCATGATCAGGTCGCCACGCACGCAGATCTCGCCGGTTTCGCCCTGGGCGAGGATCTGGTTGTCGTCGTTCATGATCTCGACGCGAATCAGCGGATTGGGCCGGCCGACGGAGGACAGCCGCTCATCGCTGGCCACTTCGCCGTCGACGAAGTGCTCGCCGGGCGTCAGATGGGCGATGGCGCCCGGCGCCTCGGTCTGTCCATAGCCTTCCATCATCACCGGGCCGAACACCTCGATCGCCTGACGCAGCTTGTCCACCGACATCGGCGCGGCGCCATAGAGGAAGTAGCGCAGCGAGGAGAAATCGACCTTCTTGTTCAGCTCGGGAATGTCGAGCAGCCGGTAGATCACGGTCGGCGGCAGGAAGAACTCGGTCACCCTGTAGGTGGGAATGGCCGCCAGCAGCAGCTGCGGTTCCGGCTTGGTGATCACCACCACGGTGCCGCCCCGGGCCGTGCAAGGCATGGACAACATGCCGGCGGTGTGGGTCATGGGCGCCGCCGCCAGGTTCACCGGCCGGGTACCCGCCGGATACGGGGTGTTGATCATGAAGTGGGCAAAGCTGGTCTGCACGCTGCGATGGGTGTTCATCACGCCCTTGGGCAGGCCCGTGGTACCGCCGGTGGGGCCGAGCCAGATCACATCGTCCGGATCGACGGCGACCCGCGGATCGGTCGCCGGCTGCTCGGCCACGAAGCGTTGCAGCGACTCGGCACCCTCCACCTCGCCGTCGATGCAAATCCACTGGCGGATCTTCGGCAGCTGCGGCCGCAGGGCCGCGACGGTCTCGGCGAATTCACGCTGGAAGAACAGCACCTCGCAGTCGAAGGCGTCCAGCACATGGCGGTTTTCCTCGGGCGCGTTGCGCGCGCCCACCGGAATCCAGCATAGGTTGGCGCGCCACAGACCCAGGGCACAGAGCCAGGCCGTCACATCGTTGGCCGCCCAGACCGCGCCCTTGGTCCCGGACGCAAATCCCTTCGCCAGCAATGCGTTGGCGATGCGGCAGGACATTTCCCCCGCCTCGGTGAAACTGGTGACCGCACCGTCCTGGATATAGGCGGCGCCGCGCGGATTGATCCGCCAGCCGCGGTCGAAGAAATCAATGATCGCCATTTTCGTCACTTCACAGCTGGGTGATGGTTGCGCGAGCCAGGCCACGCTGCTCGAGGAAGCCGAGCATGTAGCGGTGGCCGAAGGCCTTGGAGGACGAGGCGAAGCCGACTTTGGCGACGTCGTTGTCCAACAGCTTGACCACTGCAGCGGCGTGCAGGGCACCGGTGGCGATGTAGGGGGTGATGCCGTGCACGGTG
>JAKFDG010000449.1:0-17428 GCA_036677285.1 Pseudoxanthomonas sp. | reverse complement strand
AACCTGGCGCGCTATGTCACCGGCCTGCGCATCTCTGAATTGTGCGCCGAACTCAGCACCTTCGTGCCCGGCCGTCGCCTGGACGATGACGGCAACCTGCTGCTGCGCTTCGAAGGCGGCGCGCGCGGCGTGCTGCACAGCTCGCAGGTGGCGGTGGGCGAAGAGAACAACTTGAGCCTGCGCGTGTACGGCAGCGAGGCTTCGCTCGAGTGGCAGCAGGAGCATCCCAACGAGTTGGTCGTCAAGTACCCGGACCGCCCGCGCGAAATCCTGCGTCGCGGCAACGGCTATGTCGGCGAGGGCGCGCAACGCGTCACGCGGATACCGGCCGGGCATCCGGAAGGCTATCTGGAGGCCTTCGCCAACCTGTACCGCGAAGCTTTCCGTGCGATCGCCGCGGAAGTCGCCGGCGAGCCGCCGCCGGACGATCTCGATCTCCCCGGCATCGACGACGGCGTTGCCGGAATGGCCTTCATCGAGGCTGCGGTGGCCAGCGCGCGACAAGGCGCGATCTGGGTGCCCATTGCCTCATAACAGCGGGAGCCGCAGCGATTGCGCTTGCGAACTGGCAAAGAGCGCAGCGACAAGAGCACATTACGCCGTGGCCGGCTAGCTGCAACCCCGGACCAACAACAGGAGAGCAGGATGACATCGATGGTTTCCGCCGGGCTTATTGCTATGGCCACCTTGTTAATAAGCGTGGGATCGCAGGCGCAGACGATGCGGCCGTTCCTCGACTTCAAGACAGCGGACGCCATCCGCGACCATTGCCTGGCCAATGCCGGACAGGCCGGCCATGCGGTCGCTGTCGCGGTTTTCGACGGCGGTGGCGACCTGGTGAGCTTCTCCAACCATGGTGCCTCGCCGGCTGCTGCTGCCTTGGCGCAGTGGAAGGGGCGTTCCGCGGCGGTCTACCGGAGTTCGACGCGCGACACCGCCACATGGAACACGCCGGCCGCACCGATGATCGCCACCATGGAAGGCGGTATGCCGCTCTTTGCCCCTGACGGCACGGCGATCGGCGGGGTTGGCGTTTCCGGTGCGTCGTCAGAGTTCGATGCCGAATGCGGAACCCGGGCGGCGGAGGCGGCGAGTCTGCTGGTTTCGCGCCCGAAACCGAAGTCGGATTAGTTATCGACGCAGGTCTGTTCGAGGCAAAAGAAGGGAGCATTGCGTCGCGCCACCGAACGCGCAGTTCGATGGCCGATGCGATATACCACTGCCTACATTTGAAGACGGGCATGGCGAGCGGTGCGGCCAACTAAAGGGGACGGAGGCAATTGATCCGTCCTCGTTCTAGGTCTGCCGCGCGGCCTGTAGGCGGCCGGACGATTCAGTGTTTTCCCGACCATTTTCTGGGACAAACCATGAGCAAGTAACGGTCCGTAGCAACCAGGCAGGATCTGAAACGCCCCTGCCACAAGGTACCGCTACGTCTTTGTTTGGCATTGAATACCTGTACACAGGCTTGCCCCAACCCGCATGGCAGGAGCCAGCGATTCTGGTTTGGAGGGTGTGAGCAGCAGATGGACGTGATTGTCCATCCATACGAAGGCATGGACGGCAATGCCATGGGCGGCGCAAGCTTCGCGCAGCAAGCGACGGCGGTGATGGCGATCTTCGTCATCGATGAAGGTGGCGGCGCGATTGACGCCGCGCTGGGTGACATGGGGGAATGCCGGCGAGTACGAGTCGAGAGCGACGTGGCACGCTGGGACTGCAAGCGATGGATTGGTGCGAGCATGCCCATGCTTTCTGGCAGGTTGGATCAGTGAAGGCGCTGACGGCATGTAGGAAAAAGCCGCTTAATTCCCTCCGTCCCCTATAGTTGTCCCTATAGTTCCCGCCCGCAAATGGCGGGAGGGCACTAGCGATAGACCAGCACCGGCACAGTGCCGTGTGTCAGCACCTTCTGCGTCTCGCTGCCGAGCAGCAGGCCCTTGACCCCGCGACGCCCATGCGACGCCATCACGATTAGGTCGCAGTCCCGCTCGGCAGCGGTCTGCAGTATGTCTTCGTAAGGATGGTCGCTGACGGTCGACACCGATTCGCAGGGAACGCCAGCGGCCCGGGCCGCGGTCTCGATCGTGCCGAGCAGGTTCGCCGCCTGCTCCGCACTCACCCGCAGGTATTCCTCGCGCGTGGATTCCAGTTGCAGCGTCTCATAAGCAAAGACATGGAACGGCGGCGCTGCATGGAAGCCGGTCACCCGAGCGCCCATGGCCTTGGCCAGTGCGACGCCTCGTTCGATCGCGCGCAACGACAGATCCGAGCCGTCGGTAGGCAACAGGATGTGCTTGAACATACTCAGCTCTCCTCACAGTCGGCTCAATGCCCGTTGAACATCAACATTGCATATTTGACGGTCAGGAACTTGATCCAAGTCAAGTTCGCTATAAGTGATGTGCGAGCGGAGTGGTTCGCACTGTCTTGAACCGGGTTCCTTCGTTGCCAGGGAAGGGTGTGTCTTCCCTTGTGATCACTGCATGCGCGCTGGATGAGCAGCGGACCTCAAGAAGCGACAGGACGTGGACTCGCTGCGGGAAGCCGGGGAAGGCCTCTGCAGGGGGCAGGCCGCCTCCCAGAGCCCGCGTTGATGCGGGTCGACTTGATGCGTACGACATGGGGAGGAGGTGGCTAGATGGAGGCTACCCCTCTTTTTTACGTCTAACGTCTTCTCGGCGTTTTGTGACCAGAACGTGTCTGGACATTCCACAAACAACAAAGGCCGACTGCGAAGTCGGCCTAAGTGCTTGTTAATCTTGGCGCCCGAAGTTGGACTCGAACCAACGACCCCCTGATTAACAGTCAAGTGCTCTAACCGGCTGAGCTATTCGGGCGGGGCGGCCATTGTAGGGTGGGCGAATCGCTCCGGCAAGGTTCGGCAGCCCCGTTCGGGCTTGTCGCAAGCGCCAGACGTGGTTCCGGATTGGCGAAATCGCTCCGCTGCAAGGGTGGCAGTGCCTGCTGTTCAGCCCTGGCAGGGGCTTGATCCGGACATGGTTTCGCTACGCACCCGCCCCACATTGTTGACTATCACCACCCCCAGGAGCTTGTCGTTGCCACACAGGCGCACGCTGAGATTGCTGCCTGCACTGCGACCATCGGGCAGGTAGCGGAGCTCCGGATGGCCTTTCGACGACACGATGCGCAGGGAAGGGTGGATCGGGGCATTTTCGTCGCGCAGGATGTCCTCGCGGGCATCGGGCCGGCGATTGCCATCCTTGTCGAAGAACATCAACCAGCCCTGGCTCCAGTCCCCGTCGCTGCGGCAGCCGCCGGCCCGGTCCGAAGGGCAGACCACGGTGGGAATTCGATAGGAAATGGC
The DNA here is from genome assembly GCA_036677285.1 of Pseudoxanthomonas sp. Taxonomy (GTDB): domain Bacteria; phylum Pseudomonadota; class Gammaproteobacteria; order Xanthomonadales; family Xanthomonadaceae; genus Pseudoxanthomonas_A. The sequence goes on along the minus strand of JAKFDG010000449.1, from coordinate 14,100 downwards.
CGTGCTGCGGGCCGAAGCCATGTGGGCGGTCAGCAAATGCATGGCGGAACTGGTCCGCTGACGCTCGACCATGCCCTGGTAGGAGGGAACACCGACCACCAGGCCGATGGCGGCGATGGCGGTGACCGTGGCGGCCTCGATCAGGCTGAAGCCCGATGCGGGCTTGCTGCCTTTGCTGCGGCCGTCTATGGAACTCGAATGGGATTCAACTGGCGTCCTGCGCATGAATGATCTCCTGGATAGCCCTGACCGGGCCTGCACAGGTTCGCCCGGCCAAGCGCCCGGCGACATCGGCGCGGGACGTGCCGACGCGTAGGAATTTCCCTGACACGGTTGTAATCGGGGCCGCCGCTATACTGGGCAATCACCCCAGAACCGCCCCCATGACCGATCGTTTCGAGCTTGTTTCCGCCTATTCCCCCGCCGGCGACCAACCACAGGCCATAGCCCGGTTGATCGATGGTTTTGAATCCGGCCTGGCCAAGCAGACCCTGCTCGGCGTGACCGGTTCGGGCAAGACCTACACCATCGCCAACGTGATCCAGTCAGTGCAGAAGCCGACCCTGGTGATGGCGCCGAACAAGACCCTGGCCGCGCAGCTGTATGGCGAGTTCAAGTCGTTCTTCCCGCATAACGCCGTCGAGTACTTCGTCAGCTACTACGACTACTACCAGCCCGAAGCCTACGTGCCGTCGTCGGATACGTTCATCGAGAAGGACAGCTCGATCAACGAGCACATCGAGCAGATGCGCCTGTCGGCGACCAAGGCGCTGCTGTCGCGTCGCGACGCCATCGTGGTGGCCACGGTGTCGGCGATCTACGGTCTCGGCGCCCCGGAGGACTACCTGTCGCTGCGCCTGATCCTGTCGCGCGGCGAGCATATCGACCAACGCCAGCTGATCCGCCACCTCACCGACCTGCAATACACCCGCAACGAATACGAACTGCACCGCGGCACGTTCCGCGTGCGCGGGGAAATCATCGACGTGTTCCCGGCCGAATCCGACATCGAAGCATTGCGCATCGAGCTGTTCGAAGGCGACATCGAAGGCCTGACCCTGTTCGACCCGCTCACCGGCGAGACCCTGCGCAAGCTGCCGCGCTACACCATCTATCCCAAGACCCATTACGCGACCACCCGCGACCGCGTGTTGCATGCGATCGACACGATCAAGGCCGAGCTGAAGGAACGCCTCGAACTGCTGTACGCGCAGAACAAGCTGGTGGAAGCGCAACGCCTCGCCCAGCGCACCCAGTTCGATGTCGAGATGATGGCCGAGGTCGGTTACTGCAACGGCATCGAGAACTACTCGCGGCACCTCACCGGCAAGCTGCCCGGCGAACCGCCGCCGACGCTGTTCGATTACCTGCCTGCGGATGCATTGCTGGTGGTGGACGAATCGCACGTGACCGTGCCGCAGATCGGTGCGATGTACAAGGGCGACCGCTCACGCAAGGAAACCCTGGTGGAGTTCGGATTTCGCCTGCCTTCGGCGCTGGACAACCGGCCGCTGAAATTCGAGGAATGGGAGGCGCGTTCGCCACGCAGCATCTACGTGTCGGCCACGCCGGGCCCATATGAGTTGCGCGAATCAGGCGGGGAAGTGGTGGAACTGGTGGTACGCCCGACCGGGCTGATCGATCCGCCGGTGGAGATCCGGCCGGTCGCAAGCCAGGTCGACGATGTGCTGTCGGAGATCAACCTGCGCGTGGCGATGGGCGATCGCGTGCTGATCACCACCCTGACCAAGCGCATGGCCGAGAACCTGACCGAATACCTGGGCGAACACGGCATCAAGGTGCGCTACCTGCACTCGGACGTGGACACGGTGGAACGGGTGGAGATCATCCGCGACCTGCGCCTGGGCAAGTTCGACGTGCTGGTCGGCATCAACCTGCTGCGCGAAGGCCTGGACATGCCCGAGGTGTCGCTGGTCGCCATTCTCGACGCGGACAAGGAAGGCTTCCTGCGTTCGCGCGGGTCGCTCATCCAGACCATCGGCCGTGCCGCGCGCAACCTGCGCGGCAAGGCGATCCTGTACGCGGACAGGATCACCAATTCCATGCAGGGCGCGATCGACGAGACCAACCGGCGCCGCGAGAAACAGGTCGAATACAACACCGAGCACGGCATCACACCGCAATCCATCGCCAAGCCCATCGTCGATATCCTCGAGGGTGCGCGCAGCGAAGCCGCCAACGATTCCAAGGGCGGCCGCGGCAAGGGGCGGCGGGTCGCGGAAGAGGCGCCGGACTACGCCTCGTTCAGTCCCGCCCAGATCGCGGCGCGGCTCAAGCAGTTGGAACAGAAGATGTACCAGCACGCACGCGACCTGGAGTTCGAGGATGCCGCGCGCCTGCGCGACGAGATCCACAAATTGAAAGACGCCAGCCTGGTGATGTGAACGCAATGGGGTCTCCATCGAACGGAGCATTCCCCCGGCTGCGCTGGCTGGGCGTGGCGTGGCTGCTGGTCTATCTGCCGGCGTACACGCTCGCCTATGGCGCGGCCAATTTCCTGTTCCTGTGCAATATCGGCGTGATCGTGACCGCGATCGGGTTGATCGTCCGCAACCGCCTGCTGGTTTCCAGCCAGGCCGTGGCCGCCCCGGTCATCGCCCTGGTCTGGGCGATGGACGCGGGCTGGCGGGTGGTCACGGGCGAATTCCTGTTCGGAGGCACCCGTTATCTGTGGGACCCGGCCTATCCGCTGTTCACGCGCCTGCTGTCGCTGTACCACGTTGCCTGGCCGCTGCTGTTGGCCTGGGTACTGGCCCGCACCGGCTACGACCGACGTGGCTGGACGCTGCAGGCCGGGATAGCGGCATTGGCGATGATGGCAGGGCGCTGGCTGGGGCTGCGCGCGGAAAACATCAACTTCGCCTGGCAAGACCCGTTCTTCGGACTCCAGTTCGGCCCTGCGCCCGTGCACCTGCTGCTGTCCTGGGCGGCGCTGGCGGGGATTGCCTATGGCGCCACCCATTGGCTGCTCAAACGCCGGTTCCGGCCCTGAGGCGCGTGGATAGATTCCGCATCAGGCGCGTGGGTGTTATCATGCGCGCCCCCGCAAGGGGCACGGCAACATCGGGCGGTTAGCTCAGCGGTAGAGCACTACCTTGACATGGTAGGGGTCACAGGTTCGAACCCTGTACCGCCCACCAGATTCATCAACGACTTGCGGCATGTCAGGCCGGTACCCAGGTCGTGGTACGGGAAAAACAAGAAACCGCCTTCACAGGGCGGTTTTTTTTGGCCTTCGATGAATCCATGGGCAGCCGGGAGGACCAGGGAAAAAGACCTGCACCTCCGTGGGGCGTCAGCGTGGTGGAGGGTTTCCACGCCAGCTGCGGAATGGTCGCGCGGCGTGGCCGGGGTTCCTGAAGCGGGTCATTCCTGACGCTCCCGGTCATCGGCAAGCCTGCCGGATAAGGTTCGTGATCCGACCGGCGCGATCACGTGGGAAAGCATTGAAAACGCTGCAGGGCGTGCGCCACGTTGCATCGCGTTCACGGCATCTTCGCAATCGTGTGCAAAAAATGAATTGGGCAGCATCGATGCCAAGATCTGTGATGCGTTGCAGGTCCGGAACTCATAAGCGGCCGGAATTTGGCCGTAATAGTCGTATATCGTTGGCCCAGGTCAACTGGCGGAGGCAAGCATGCCGCCGGTACGGTTCTGATGCCGCGCACATCCGACGTATGTCAAAGCGGCAGTGGAACACGATTGATCGATACCGCCAGGGTTGGGAAAGTCGCCGGTGCCAGTCAAGCCGGCCATTGAATAAAACCCGCCATCGAGTAGGCGGCCCCGAATCCAGAGGTGGTATGTGAGCAGGATCGTTCGAGCGATTGAAGTGGTGATGGTGTGCCTGATGGCGCTAGTGGTTTGCGCATGCAGTAGCGCGCCCGTGCGCGACCTGCCGCCGGCCGACCCGGTAGGCGAGGCGCTTGGCCGCCCCGAATACAAGCTGGGCCCGGGTGACCTGCTCAAGGTGCAGGTGTTCCAGCTTCCCGATCTGGAGCGCGAAGTACGGATCGACAATGCCGGCCGGATCGTGCTGCCCTTGATAGGCGCGGTGGAGGCGGCGGGCTCCAGCATCAGCCAGCTGGAGGGCCAGGTGGCTTCGCGCTATCAGGACCGTTATGTGCGGGATCCGCAGATCACCGTCTCGCTGATGGAGTCGCCCAACCAGCAGATCACGGTCGGGGGTGCGGTGCAGGAGACCGGGATTTATCCGATGGGCGCACCGCACCTGACCCTGCAGCAGGCGGTCGCGCTGGCCAAGGGCGTCAGCAACGTCGCCGACAGGCGCAACGTCATCGTGTTCCGCACCGCCGGCGGTGAACGCATCTTCGCCAGGTTCGACCTGGTGCAGATCCAGCAGGGGAAACTGAAGGATCCGGACATCTACGGCGGCGACATCATCATCGTCGATCGTTCCGACGCGCGAGTGTTGCTCCGTACCCTGATCGAACTCACGCCTTTTGTCGCAGTGTGGCGGGCCTACCGATGAGAACGGACATGCGAGGCGACTCCCGGAATGCCGATGTCCACGACGTGCCGGTCCGCAGCACCCTGGGCGAATATGCGAATGCCCTGCTGCGCAGCTGGCTGCTGATCGTGGCCATCACCGCATTGGTGATGCTGGCGGCGCTGGTGCTGAGCGTCCTGTCGACGTCGCAGTACCGTGCCACCACCACGTTGCAGATCGAGCGCGAGGCGATGAAGGTGGTGGAAATGGGGGACCTGATCCCCAATGAATCGCCGTTGGATCGCGACTTCTACCAGACCCAGTACGAATTGCTGGTGAGCCGTTCCCTGGCGCGGCGGGTAATAGCCAAGGTTGACCTGGCCAACCACCCAGCCTATCGGAAGGAGGTGCAGGCAGCTGCGGAGAAGCTCGGCCCGGTGGCGCCTGGACAAGCCGCCACAGCGGCGCGGGCCGCTGCGATCGGGCGCGCCCTCACCGACAGGGTGCTGGCTTCCCTGGCGGTCGAACCCGTGCGCAATTCGCGCTTGGTCAAGGTGCATTTCGACTCGCCCGACCCGGACCTGTCGGCGCGTGTGGCCAACGCCTACGCTAGCGAGTTCATCGCCAGTGGCCTGGAGCATCGGCTGCAGGCTTCGTCCTTCGCCACCGAGTACCTGTCGAACCGCCTTGCCCAGCTCAAGCAGCGCCTGGAGGACTCCGAGAAGAACTTCGTGGCCTTCGCGGGCCAGGAAAAGATCGTCTCGGTCGGCGAAGACAAGCCGTCACTGCCCGCGCAGAATCTCGCCGAGCTCAACGCCTTGCTGGCGTCGGCGCAGGACGCGCGCATCGAGAGCGAAGCGGCTTGGCGCCAAGCCAGGAATAGCAGCGGCCTGGCCTTGCCACAGGTGGTATCGAGCCCACTGATCCAGAATCTGATGCAGACGCGCGCCCAGCTGTCTGCCGAATACCAGCAGAAGCTTTCGACTCTCAAGCCGGACTACCCGGACGTAGTGCGTCTGAACGGCCAGATCGCCGAGGTCAGCCAGCAGATCGACTTCCAGGTCGCCAACATCCGCAAATCCATCAAGGCGCAGTACGACACCGCAAGCACGCAAGAGCAGATGCTTGAAATGCGCATCGAGCAGCTCAAGGGCGACGAGCTGGACCTGCAGGACCGCAGCATTCGCTACAACATGCTCAAGCGAGAAGTGGACACCAACCGGCAGCTCTACGACGGACTGCTGCAGCGCTTCAAGGAAATCGGCGTAGCCGGTAATGTGGGGGCCAACAACATCACCGTGGTGGATCCGGCCGATGTGCCTGGCAAGCCGCATTCGCCGCGACTGGCATTCAATCTGGCGCTGGCCGCAATCTTCGGACTCTTCGCCGGCGTGCTCGCCGCCCTGCTGCGGTACGTGATGCGTTCGCCACAGGAAACGCACCCGTAATCCGCCTCGATCTTCGCAGTCGTTCGTTGGAGGCGATGGCGGACATTTTTTATGCACCGAAATCGTGCGGCGAGCGCGCGATTTATTTCTTAATCCATTACAGGTGAAGTTGGTATTTCACGCGTGATACTGATCACGGACTGAGTCGCGATCCGTCGGTTTATGCGTAGCTCGTCGCGTTTACATTTCTAAGTCGCGCGTGCGGAAAGGTGTGGGCTTAGAAGAGATTCAGAGGAATTTCGCTAGCGTTCCGACAGCCCCGGAAAATAAATTCGGGAGTGCACGTGACTTTCACATCGGGATGTCTATGGTGCGCTGCAACGTAAAAATTATTTTCAGATCGTAGGTCAACGCTGGACCGTCTGGTTCCCAAGACGTCTGGCGCGTCATTCACTCGGAAGGCAAGGCTTTGTCGTTCGCCTGGGGTCGGTGCTGGAGGGCACCGGGAAAGGCATCGGCAAGGGATGGTTAACAGCACGGTCCGGGTCCGACGTCCCCCCGCGTCGACCTGCTCCGCGCATGTTAGGGAATACTCAAAATGCTCCTGGCAAATTTGAGCACCGATACGTCGGCATCGTCCCCCCGTTTGTTGTCGAAGTACTCCACCGCCGCCGACCTCTGCCTGCGGGTTGCGGATCTGGCGGTGGTACTGGCTTCAGCGCTGATCGCTTACCGCCTGCGCTTCCATACCTGGGTGCCCGACATCGTGGATCGCATCCCGATCAGTACCGCGATGCTGTTCGCCGCCCTGTGCTTCAACGCGTTCCCGCTGTACCGCAGCTGGCGCGGGCGCGGCGTGTTGCGCGAAGTCTGGATCCTGGGCCTGGCATGGACCGCGGTGCTGGCGCTGATCTCGGCACACTTGTGGATCCTGGAACTGGGCCAGTACACCCCTCGGCTATGGGTGGGTCTGTGGTACGCGATCGGGTTCGTCCTGCTCGGTTCTTCACGCATCGTGGTGCGCGGTGTGCTCAGCCGGATGCGTAGCCTGGGCATTGACGTAAGGCGGGTCGTGGTGGTCGGCATGCGGCCGCCGGTGATCAGGATCCATCGCTACCTGCATCAGAACGCATGGGTCGGCATGCAGATCGTCGGCTATTTCAGTACCCGCGACGACATCACCATCGCCGAGAGCACCGACCTGCGCTGCCTGGGCACGGTCGAACAGCTGCCGGCATTCCTGGCCGCCGACAGCGTCGAGGAAGTATGGATCTCGCTGCCCATGGGCAAGCTGGGGCGGATCAAATCGATGCTCGCGATGCTGGACAAGACGCCGGTCAAGGTGAAGCTGGTTCCGGACATCTCCGATCTCGCCGTGCTCAACCAGTCCAGCGAACAGGTCGGCAGCGTGCCGGTGATCAACCTGCGGCAAGGAAGCGACGCGCCGGACAATTCGTTCTTCCTGACCAAGGCGATGATGGACCGCGCGCTCGCGCTGATCGCGCTGGTGGCGCTGGCGCCGCTCATGCTGGGCATCGCGGTCGCGGTGAAGCTCAGCTCGCCGGGCCCCGTGCTGTTCCGGCAGAAGCGCCACGGCCGCGCCGGAAAAGAATTCTCGATGCTCAAGTTCCGTTCGATGCGCACCGATCAGGCGGCCGACGGCACCGAGGTCAAGCAGGCGACGCGCGGGGACCCACGGGTGACGCCGCTGGGTGCGTTCCTGCGGCGCAGCAGCCTGGACGAACTGCCGCAGCTGTTCAACGTTCTGAACGGCAGCATGTCGCTGGTCGGGCCACGCCCACACGCGATCCAGCACAACAGCTACTACGGGATGCTGATAGACCGCTACATGCAGCGTCACTACGTGAAGCCCGGGATCACCGGCTGGGCCCAGGTCAACGGTTTCCGCGGGGAAACGCCGCTGCTTCGCGACATGAAGAAGCGCGTGCAGTACGACATGGACTACATACGCCGGTGGTCGCCGTGGCTCGACCTGAAGATCATGGTCCTGACGCTGGTTAAGGTCCTCGGCCAGAAGCAGGCGTACTGACATGGCGACATCGTGTCTTGCCCTACCTCCGCACGGAAGGCGCTTGCGATGACCGCGACGACCGCCCACGAACGTCGGGGCGATCCAGCCGTAGCGGCGTTGTTGCTGCTCGCGATCGGCTACAACTTCCTGCTGGCCATGTTCAATGCCTCCATCCATCCGGTCGGCCCGTCGTGGGCTTATGCGATGGAACTGGTCGTCTATGCGGGCTGCTTCCTGTTCGGCCTGCGCTCGCTGGGTCGCGACGGCCGGTTGCTCGTGTTCACCGGCCTGGGCCTTGTGCTGGCCTTCAACCTGCTGCGATTCCTGGAAACCTGGGGCTTCGACCTGAAGCTGTTGCGCGATGCAATCATCCCGTTCGCGTTCCTGGCCCTGGGGACGGCGTACCGCGGCCGCCTGCACAAGCTCGCGCTGTGGCTGGCAGTGATCGTCGCGCTGGTGGCGGCGTTCGAGATGGCGTTTCCGGAGATGTACGGCGACCTGGTCGATCCACGCAGCTATTTCGTGAACACGCGCGGCAACTACGAAGACGATTTCTGGAACCAGGAAAGCAAGCTCTACGTCAGCGCCACCCGCCCGGGCGAGCGCAACTGGCTCGGCGGCTACGAGCTGCCGCGGGCGTCCTCGATCTTCGTCGAGCCCGTGACGATGGGCAACTTCATCATCTTCCTCTGCGCGGTGGCCATCACTTTCTGGCGGTCGCTGCGTGTCGCCGGCGTGGCGTTCTCACTGCTGCTGGTCATGTTCCTGCTGATCGCATCCGACAGCCGCCTGGCCAGTGGGACCTGCCTGCTGATGCTGCTGCTCGCGCCCCTGCTGCGGCGGGTGGATCAGGCGCTGGCCGCCTTCCTCTTCATCGGCGTGCTGCTGGGCGGCTGGCTCGCCGTCTGGGCGCTTGGCGTCAGCGCTTATGAAGACACTTTGATGGGGCGCGTGTTCGTATCGGTCGATGCTATCGCCGGGATGAGCCCGCGCGAGTGGTTCGGAATGGACCTGGGCGCGCCTTACCGCTATTCCGACAGCGGCATCGCCTACTTCATCGCCGGGCAATCGATCGTGGTGGTCCTCGCGTTCCTGCTCGGTTACTCGTTCCTGCTCAGGATGCCGACCAGCAACGGGCAATTGTTCAAGAACCTGTTCGTGGTGGCCTTCGCGCTCAGCCTGCTGGTCTCCAATGCGTATTTCTCGATCAAGACCGCGGGCTTGTGGTGGTTCGCCTGCGGCTACTTCTGGCGGCTCTCCCTTCCACAGACGATGCAGGTCGTGGAAAGCCATCCGGATGCGCACGGCTCGCGAACGTTCGGCGGCCGACAGGCCACGGCGTCCACATGAACAAGACCGGAGCATCGAATGGCAGCTACAAGGGCGGCAGCCACGGGGACAACCCCGCAACACCGGCGCGCGGGCGTATCCGAGGCGATAGTCCGCGACGCGCGGATAGACGCGGCCAAGGGCGTGGCGATCGCGCTGGTGGTGTTGGGCCACGCAAAAGGCATACCGATGGGATTTACGGTGCTGGTCTACAGCTTCCACGTACCGCTGTTCTTCCTGTTGTCCGGCTGGCTGTCGCATCGCCGCAATGCGCAGACGGCGGCACAAGTGCTGGCGACATTCATCCGCACCTTGCTGGTGCCTTACGCTTTCTTTTTCTTCGTGGCTTACGGGTACTGGCTGGTCACGCGCCACATGGGCGAGAAAGCGCTGCGCTGGGGGCAGGCACCCTGGTGGGAACCGCTTGGCGGGCTGCTGACCGGAATCGGACCGCAGTTGTACGTGCATCCAGCGCTGTGGTTCCTGCCCGCGCTGTTCATGACCGCAATGGCCTACCTCTTCCTGGGCAAGCGATTGCGGCCGTGGACGATCGCATTGCTGATGTTGCCCTTGGCGATATTCTGGATCCTGACTTTCCCGGCAACGGGACTGCGCTTGCCGTTCGCCCTGGACGTCCTGCCGGTCGCGCTATTTTTCTACGCATGCGGAGCGCTGGCTGGCCGGGCGGTTTCCTTGCCGCAGTCGGCGTTGAGAGGCTGCGTGCTGGCCGCGTTGCTGCTGGTGCCGTGGCTGTGGCTGGCATGGAGCAACGGGCGCGTGGATATCAACCAGCTGCGCTTCGGAGCTTCGGCGTGGAAGTTCATCCTCGCCGCCTTGCTGGGAACCGTGATCGTGCTGCTGGCCAGTCCGCTGGCGGCGCGTTCGGCGGTTCTGCGCTGGATGGGCCGCAACACGCTGCTGATCCTGTGTACCCATATCCTGGTTTTCTTCGTGCTGTCGGGGGTCGCCGCGGTGCTCGGCCTGTTTCCGGCGGGAAGCAAGCCAGGCCTGGCATGGGCGCTGTGCGTTTCGGGCATCTCGATCGCTTTATGCGTACCGTTGCGGGTTCTGTTCATGCGCTACGCGCCATGGGCGCTGGGACTGCGCCGCGCCACCGTGCAGGCTACGGCGTGAGCACGGTTGTTCTGCACGATGCGGCGGACGCCGCGATGTTCGGGCGGGCGCCATGAACGTCGTGCATGTGGTCCGCCAGTTCCATCCTTCGGTCGGCGGCATGGAGGAGGTGGTGCTGAACATCGCGCGTCGCCATCTGGCCGCTGGCGGCGAGGCGGAAGTGGTGACGCTGGACCGCATATTTCATGAGGATGCGCAGCGCCTGCCCGCGCACGAGCAGCACCAGGGAGTGCCGATACGGCGCCTGTCCTACACCGGGTCCACGCGCTACCCGCTGTGTCCGCAAGTGCTGGGCGCACTACGCGGCGCCGATGTCGTCCATGTGCATGGCATCGATTTCTTCTACGACTACCTGGCCTTGACCGGCGCGGTGCACGGTAAGCCGATGATCGCTTCCACCCACGGCGGCTTCTTCCACACCGTCTATGCCTCGCGGCTCAAGCGACTATGGTTCAACAGCATCACCCGTGCCTCCGCGCGTGCCTATCGGCGCATCGTCGCCACCAGCCGCAACGACGGGGAGATGTTCGCCGCGGTAACGGCGGCGGGGCGTCTGCGCGTGATCGAGAACGGCGTGGACATCGGCAAGTTCGCCGGCATGGGTTCGCCTGTTCCCGGGAAGACCCTGGTCAGTTTCGGCCGCTGGTCGGTGAACAAGGGCATTCCGGAAACGCTGGATCTGCTCCGCCATCTGGTCGCGGGCGACGGCGACTGGCGTCTGATCCTGGCGGGCCGCGAGTTCGACTTGAAACGCGCGGATCTCGAACGCGACATCAACTCGCGCGGGCTGCAGGCGCATGTCGAGATCGTCGATGCGCCGTCGCAGGAGCAATTGGGCGGGTTGCTGTCGCACGCGCAATATTTCGTTTCCCTGTCTCGGCATGAAGGCTTCGGCATCGCCGCGATCGAGGCGATGAGCGCCGGACTGGTTCCCATACTCAGCACCATTCCGCCCTATGCCAAGCTGCAGGCCGAATCGAAACTGGGCCTGCTGGTCGATGCGCAAGCGCCCGAGGCTGCGGCGCAGGCGGTTCGGCAACTGGCCAACGTGGATGAGGAGACCTTCGAGGCGCGCCGGCGACATGCGCTGGCATACGTCGGGCGCTACGACTGGGATGCGGTGGTCGACCGATATCGTAACGAATACCGGCAGGCGCTCGCCGAAAGCGGAAGGAAAACGCAATGAACGCCGCGCACGCGCCTTGGGTCTCGACGCCTTCCACCCGCCGTTTCGTCGTGCTGCAGTCCACCGGCAAGCCGGACGACACCACCAACCCATACCTGGTGCAGCTGCTGAACGCGCTGCCGGAGAATGTGGAGGTCCGGTATTTTTCGGTGCGGGATGCATTGTTCTCGCGCTACGACCTGTTCCATGTCCACTGGCCGGAGTATCTGCTGCGGCACCGCACGCCGCTCACTACGCTGGCCAAGCAGGCATGCGCGTTCCTGCTGCTGCTGCGGTTGTGGGTAATGCGCGTGCCGGTAGTGCGCACGTTGCACAACGTAAAGCCGCACGAGCAGGGCGGAATGATCGAACGGTTGTTGTTGCGCTGGCTGGACCGCCTGACGACGCGCAGGATCAGGATCAACGCGGTCGAGCGGGACGCGGATACGGCTACCGACACCATCCTGCACGGCCATTACCGCGACTGGTTCGCGGCGCAGCATGTGCCGTCGAGCGTAAACGGGCGTCTGCTCTGTTTCGGACTGATACGGCCTTACAAAGGCGTCGAGACCTTGATCGCGGCTTTCCACGAGCTGACCGACGCTGGCGCCAGCTTGCGCATCGTCGGCAAGCCGGTCAGCCCCGCCATGCGCCAGACGGTGGAAGACGCATGCGCGGCCGATGCGCGAACCAGCACGCGGCTCGAATACGTGGGTGACGGCATGCTGGCGCAGGAAATCGGCGAAGCGCAGTGCGTGGTGCTGCCGTACCGGGACATGCAGAACTCGGGTGCGCTGTTGCTGGCGCTGTCGCTGGCGCGCCCGGTGCTGGTCCCGCGCAGCGAGGCGAATGCCGTCCTCGCCGCCGAAGTCGGCGAAGAATGGGTGCGGCTGTACGACGGTGCGCTTGACGCCAATGTGCTGGCCGACGCCTTGCGCGCGCAGGCCGGACCACGTCGCCAGACCGCGCCGGATCTGTCGCGGCGCGACTGGCCGCGGCTCGGTCGGCAGCACCACGCCACTTATATGGCCGCCTTGGCCGCGGCGGGAGGACGAGCACTATGAATGCGGGAAAACCTTCCCTGGAAGCAATGCCCGCCATTCCTTCTTTGGGCCGGCTCGCGGCCAGCGGCGCGCTGGTGACGATGGGAAGCCAGGTGCTGAAGATCGCGGTGCAGTTCGGCGGGATCGTCTTGCTTGCGCGCCTGTTGACGCCGCGCGACTATGGATTGGTGGCGATGGTGGTGGCGATCGTCGGGGTAGGCGAGGTGCTGCGCGATTTCGGCCTGTCCTCGGCCGCGATCCAGGCCAAACACCTCAGCCGCGGACAGCGCGACAACCTGTTTTGGATCAACTCCGGCATCGGCTTCGTGCTGGCGGCCATCGTGTTCCTGTCCGCTGACGCGATCGCTGTTTTCTATCATGAGCCGTTGCTGCGTCCGGTCGCACAGGCGATTTCGGCGACCTTGCTGCTCAATGGCCTGACCACGCAGTTCCGCGCCCACCTCAATCGCGAAATGCGCTTCGGACAATTGGCGTTCGCCGACGTCAGCGGCCAGCTGCTTGGCCTGGGCGCGGCGGTCGGGGCCGCGTTGCTCGGATGGGGTTACTGGGCGCTGGTGGTGCAGGCGCTGGTGCAGGCATCGACCCTGCTGACCTTGATGGTGCTGGCGACGCGCTGGTTGCCGGGTTTGCCGAAGCGGGATGTGGAAATGGGCGGGCTGCTCCGTTTCGGGGGCAACCTGGTGGCGTCGCAACTGCTCATCTACCTCAGCACCAACCTCGGCCAGATACTCATAGGCAACCGCCTGGGGCCGGTGCCGCTCGGACACTACAACCGCGCGTTCGCGTTGCTGATGATGCCGCTGACCCAGCTCAATGCGCCGGCCACCACCGTCGCCTTGCCGGTGCTGTCCCGCTTGCAGGAGGACCTGGCGCGCTATTCGGCGTTCCTGCTGCGCGGGCAGGCCACGCTGATGCATTTCATCATCGCGATTTTCGCCTTCGCGTGCGTGCAGGCGGGTCCGTTGATCCACCTGGTGCTGGGCGACCGCTGGGCGATGACCGTGCCGATCTTCCAGATACTGGTGGTGGGAGGAATGTTCCAGGCGGCGGGTTATGCGGCTTACTGGGTATTCCTTTCCAAGGGTCTGACCGGCCCGCAACTGCGGTATTCGATCGTCAGCCGTACGCTGGTGATCGCCTTCATCGCGATCGGTTCGCAGTGGGGCGTGTTGGGCGTCGCCACCGGATACGCCTGCGGTCTGGCGGTGTCGTGGCCGCTGGTCTTGTGGTGGCTACACCGCACCTCCGATGCACCGGTGCGCGGCATGCTGTTCAGTGGACTGCGTGCGATAACCGGCTACGGCTTGTGCGGGCTCGCTTCGTACGCGGCGTCCCTGCGCTTCGCCGGCGCGACGTTGTCGCTGCCGCTGCATTTGCTGGTCGGGATAGCTGCGCTATGCGTTGCCTTCGCGCTGCTATGCCTGGTTTGGCCCGCGTTCCGGCGCGACGTGGCTGGCATCCTGCACACGCGCGCGCTGCTGCGAAGCGCATGATCCGGCCTCCATCCATGCCCATGC
>JAKFDG010000448.1:0-1745 GCA_036677285.1 Pseudoxanthomonas sp. | reverse complement strand
CCGATGGTCAGCGACAGGCGCCCACCTGCAAGCGTGCGCGCGAAGATGTCGCGGCCGATGGCGTCGGTGCCGAACCAATGGCCCTTCACGCCGGGCGCGACGGACAACGAACTCCAGTCCGGTGAATGCGGCGAGTACGCGCTGAACAAGGGGCCGAGCCAGCAGATCAGTGCCAGCACCGCGAGCGCGGCCAGGCAGGCGCGTGCGAGGGGTGGCAGGGAACGCAGTGTTCGCATGCCCCACATCGTATCGGGATTGGGCGCAGGCGTATCATTCGCGCACCCAAGGAGTTCGCAATGGCCTATCCCTACACCCGCCCCCGCCGCATGCGCCGCGACGATTTCTCCCGCCGCCTGATGCGCGAAAACGTACTGACCGCCAACGACCTGATCTATCCGGTGTTCGTGCACGAACTGAAGGGGCGCGAGGCGGTGGCTTCGATGCCGGGCGTGGAACGGCTATCGATCGACGAACTGCTGAAAGTCGCCGAACAGGCGGCCGAATTGCGCGTGCCCGCGATCGCCCTGTTCCCGGTCACCGCCCCCAAAGCCAAATCGCTGGAAGCAGAAGCGGCCTGGGACGACGACGGCCTCGCCCAGCGCGCGGTGCGTGCGTTGAAGCAGCGCTTTCCCGAACTGGGCGTGATCACCGACGTGGCCCTGGATCCGTTCACCACCCATGGCCAGGACGGCATCATCGACGACAGCGGCTACGTGATGAACGACATCACCGTGGAAGCGCTGGTGAAGCAGGCGCTGTCGCATGCGCGCGCCGGCGTGGACATCGTCGCGCCCAGCGACATGATGGACGGGCGCATCGGCGCGATCCGCACGGCGCTGGAGGAGGAAGGCTTCGTCCACACCCGGATCATGGCGTACTCCGCCAAATACGCTTCCGCCTTCTACGGTCCGTTCCGCGACGCGGTCGGCAGCGCCGGCAGCCTCGGCAAGGGCAACAAATACAACTACCAGATGGACCCTGCCAATTCCGACGAGGCGCTGCATGAGGTGGCGCTGGACATCGACGAAGGCGCGGACATGGTCATGGTCAAGCCGGGCATGCCGTACCTGGACGTGGTGCGGCGGGTGAAGGACGAATTCGGCGTGCCCACCTTCGCCTACCAGGTCAGCGGCGAGTACGCGATGCTCAAGGCCGCGTCCAACAATGGCTGGCTGGACGAGCGCGCCTGCGTGCTGGAAGCGCTGACCGCCTTCAAGCGCGCCGGCGCCGATGGCGTGCTGACCTATTTCGCGCTGGATGCGGCACGCTGGTTGCGCGAAAGCTGATCCGGTTCGTTACGCGTTTCCCGGCGATTCCTTCGACGAGATCTGGCCGCTTCTCCTCCGGCTCGGCGTTGGCCATACATTGCCGGAGATCGCCATGATCCGAGTACTGCTTCCCCTCGTAGCGACTTGCCTGGCCCTGTGCCTTTCATCCTGCGCAAAGGATGTTCCGGCTCCTGCCGCTACCGTTGCAGCGCCGCTTCCGCCTTCAGGGGAGCGGCTCGCTTACCTGGCCGGCTGCGTCAACTGCCATCACCAGACCCCCAAGGAGATTCTCAACGCTCCTCCACTGGTTGTGGTCAAGTCCTATTCCCTGCCGGAATTCAGGACGTTATTGAAAACCGGCGTCACTCGCGATGGGCGGGACATGTACGCGCAAGGCAGCATCATGGGAATCGTGGCCCGGGAGCAGCTCTCGCATTTCACGGAAGAAGAAGTGACGGCCGTCCACGAGTTCCTGCA
>JAKFDG010000447.1:0-1662 GCA_036677285.1 Pseudoxanthomonas sp. | reverse complement strand
CCTACGAGGCAGAAAAGACGCGGGCCGAGGCCCTGACCGAGACCGATCGGGCCAAGACCGCCTTCTTCAGCAACGTCAGCCACGAGTTCAGGACCCCCCTCACGCTCCTGCTCGGACCACTGGAGACGCTGCTTGCCGAGCGCGAGCTCGGTGCCGAGGCGCGGGATCGGCTGCTCCAGATGCAGCGCAACGCGTTGCGCCTGCTGCGCCTGGTGAATGCGCTGCTCGATTTCTCGCGCATGGAGGCCGGGCGGCACTCCGCGCGGTTCGCGCCGACCGACCTCGCACGCTACACCGCGGATCTGGCGAGCGCGTTTCGCTCGGCCATGGAAAAAGCCGGGCTCTCCTTTGCGGTGGAATGCCCGCCGTTGCCGGCGCCGATCTACGTCGACCGCGACATGTGGGAGAAGATCGTCATGAATCTCCTCTCCAATGCGCTCAAGTTCACTTTCGAGGGCGGGGTGAGCCTGCGCCTTGTTGCAGCGAATGGCGGCGCGCACCTGACGGTGAAGGACACGGGCTCGGGCATCCCCAGGAGCGAACTGCCGAAACTCTTTCAGCGGTTCCACCGGGTGGAGGGCGCGCGCGCTCGCTCGCACGAAGGCACGGGTATCGGGCTCGCGCTGGTCCATGAGCTCGTCAAGCTGCACGGCGGCGAGATCCGCGTCGCGAGCGACGAAGGCCAGGGTGCGGAATTCACGATCGCGCTGCGCGGCGGGCGCAACCACCTGCCGCCGGAGCATGTCGTAGCAGAGTCCCCGGACGCCGCATCGGTGGCGAGAAGCGCGTCGGCCTATCTCGACGAGGCGCTGCAATGGCTGCCTTATGAGTCGCAGCCGATCGCCTCCGCTCCGGCAAGGAGCGGTGCTCGCGTGCTCGTCGCCGACGACAACCGTGACCTGCGGACCTTCCTCTCGAGCCTGCTTGCGCCGCATTACGACGTGCAGGTGGTGGCCGACGGCCGCGAAGCGCTCGCCGCCATTCAGCAGAGAAAACCGGACCTCGTGCTGAGCGACGTGATGATGCCGAACCTCGACGGCCTGGGCCTGGTGCGGGCGCTGCGCGAGGATCCCGAAACGCGCACGCTGCCGGTGATTTTGCTGTCGGCGCGCGCGGGTCAGGAAGCCTCGCTCGAAGGCCTTTCCGCCGGCGCGGACGACTATCTCGCCAAGCCGTTCACGTCCCAGGAACTGCTCGCGCGGGTGCGCACGCACCTCACCATGGCACGAGCGCGCGACGAGTTGAACACGGAGCTCACGCACGCCAACGAGGAACTGGAAGCGTTCAGCTACTCCGTGTCCCATGACCTGCGGGCGCCGCTGCGTGCAGTCAACGGATACACGCACCTGCTTGAGGCGGGCTACGCGGCGCGGCTCGACGACGAAGGACGGCGGTTTCTTCGCGTGGTGCGCGAGGAAGCCGGCCGGATGGGGCAGCTGATCGACGACCTGCTCAATCTCTCGCGGATCGCGAGAGCACAGCTCAGCCGGGACCCGGTCGATCTCTCCGCGCTTGCCCGGGCCGCCGGCGAAGAGCTGCAGCGCAAGGAACCCGAACGCCAGGTCAGCCTGCTGATCCAGGAAGGCCTCGTCGCCGGGGTGGATCGCCAGCTATTGCGCATTCTGTTCGACAATCTTCTCGGCAACGCGTGGAAATTCACGG
>JAKFDG010000446.1:0-2356 GCA_036677285.1 Pseudoxanthomonas sp. | reverse complement strand
AGGATCACGTCGCGGCCCACGTCCGGCAGGTCGTAGAAGGTGCTCATCGGCGCCTCCAGTTCGTAACCCACGCCGCCGACGTCGATCACCAGCCAGGGTGGCTGCTTGTAAGCGAGGATGCCACGCAAACGTCCGATCATTACTTCCTTCCCCAGGCTTCGCGTACGTTGACGCCAAGGCGATTGGCGGTGGCGCGGACATGCGCATGGGTGATGGCCACCGCCAGCGCATCGGCGGCGTCGGCCTGCAGCTTGCCCTTCAGGTTGAGCATGATGCCTACCATGTGCTGGATCTGCACCTTGTCCGCCCCGCCCTTCCCGACCACCGCGAGCTTCACTTCCTTGGCCGCGTATTCGGACACCGGCAGGTCGCGCAGCACCACCGCGCAGATCGCCGCGCCGCGCGCGTGTCCCAGCTTCAATGCCGAGTCCGGGTTACGGGCCATGAATACCTGTTCGATGGCGACTTCATTGGGCCGGTAGGTGTCGATGACGTCGCCCAGTCCCTGCAGGAGGCGCTTCAGGCGCTGGGCGAAATCGCCCTCGCCCAGCAATAGCAGCGGCGCATGATAGACGTGCGTCGTCCGGCCTGCCGCATCGACATCGATGATGCCGACGCCGGTGCGCTGGGAACCGGGATCGATGCCGAGGATGCGGGTCACGGGCGGAGTCTACGCGTAAGCGTCTGCGCCCAGGTCGGCATTCGAATAGACGTTCTGCACGTCGTCGAGGTCTTCCAGCATGTCCAGCAGCTTGACCACTTGCAGGGCGACATCGCCCTCCACGGCAATGTCGTTGTCGGCGCGCATCGTGATCTCGGCATGGCCGGCGGCGATACCCGCGGCTTCCATGGCTTCCTTCACCGACAGGAAAACGTCCGGCGAAGTCAGCACGTCGATGGCGCCGTCTTCCGGGTACACCACCACATCCTCGGCACCGGCCTCGATCGCGGCGTCGGTCACCGCGTTCTCGTCCGCGCCAGCGGCGAAGCTGAGCACGCCGAGCTTGCGGAACATGAAGGCCACGGAGCCTTCCGCGCCCATGTTGCCGCCGCACTTGCCGAAGGCATGGCGCACCTCGGCCACGGTGCGCACGCGGTTGTCGGTCAGGCAGTCGACGATCACCGCGACGCCGCCAGGAGCATAGCCCTCGTAGCGGATCTCCTCGTACTCGACGCCTTCCAGCTCGCCGGTGGCCTTCTTGACCGCGCGTTCGATCACGTCCTTGGACATGTTCGCCGACAGGCCCTTGTCGACCGCGGTGCGCAGGCGCGGGTTGTTGGCCGAGTCGCCGCCGCCCGCGCGTGCCGCCACGCTGATCTCACGGATGATCTTGGTGAAGATCTTGCCGCGCTTGGCGTCGGTGGCGTTCTTGCGGCCTTCGATCGATGGTCCACGACCCATGAATACTTCCGTGCTGCGAATGGCGAAGGCGGAATTTTACTACGCCGGGCAGGACCGCACCGGTGCTTCAGCGCTGGAATCGCCCGGTGCGCAGGAAGGCGGCCGCCTGCCGCGCCGCCTCGGCTGAGAACACCAGTCCAGTGTGGCTGGAAGCGACCAGACAATGATCGACCAAGCCCGGCAATCGGGTTTCCGCCACTGCCACGGTGCCGTCGGAATCGCCTTCGAACCGGGTCAGCAGGCGCCCCATGCCGCGCGCCACGTTGCCGGCCACCATGCCCACCGGCACCCTGCCCTGCCAGGGGTCGCAGCCTGACTGAAGCAGGCGCCCACTACGGCCCAGCACCATGCCAGTCCATGCGCGGCGACCCAGGCTGCGCGCGGCGCCGCTCCCGCACAACGGCGACCCCAGGCAGACCATGCGCTGGACCGGCAGGTCCGGCGCACGACGCAGGGCCTCCAGCCCGATCAGGCCGCCCAGGCTGTGGCCGACCAGATGCACCGGCGGCCCCTTCCGCAAGCGCTCGGTCAACGCCGCGATGGCAGGCTCCGGACCGCCGAAGATGCTGGGGTAACCGAACACCTCCACCTCGAAACCCTCGGCGCGCAATCGCCGTGCCAAGGGCACGAGCCACGATCTCGCGTTCCAGATGCCATGCACCAGCAGCACGCGCCGGGTGGAGGGAAAAGGTTCGGTCATGCCGTGAGTGTCTGGCAGCGCATGCTTTTCGACAACCGCCGGCTCAGGCTCGCGCAAGCGCGCGCTTCCACTCGCGCGGGGAGAGGCCGCTGTGCGACTTGAAGGCACGCGAGAGCGCCGCCTCGCTGCCGTACCCCACGTCGGCGGCCACGACCTTCAAGGGCTTGCCCCGCCGCAACGCCTGCTGGGCCAGACCCACGCGCCAGCCCTGCAGGTAGTGGCCCGGCGTGGTCCCGATCGCGTCGCGGAAGCTG
>JAKFDG010000445.1:0-1662 GCA_036677285.1 Pseudoxanthomonas sp. | reverse complement strand
GTTTCACCCACCAGCAGGTCGCGCAGATCGATGCGGTCGCCTTCGCCGACGTTGAACTCGGCGATCTCGTCGTTGCCGGTGTCGCCCGCCTGCCAGACGAAGGAGTCGGCACCGGCGCCGCCGCTCAGGCTGTCGTTGCCGGAACCACCGAGCAGGATGTCATCGCCGGCATTGCCCAGCAGGCTGTCGTCACCGGCGCCGCCACTGATGTAGTCGTTGCCGGTCTCGCCCGAGTGGGGCGAGCCGTCCGAGCCGCCGAGGATGGTCCAGGCACTGCTCAGGCCGCCGTCGCTGACCTGGATGGCGAGGGTCGGGGCGTAGCCGTCGAGGAGCGGGCCATCGGTGATCAGGTAGATCTTGTCGGTGTCCGAGCTGGTGGTCGGGCTGGTCAGCAGATCGGTATGGGCGCTCAGGTCGTATACCCCCTGGGCGTCGGGCGCGATCTCCTGGTAGCTGCCGTCGGCGTGGGCCACACTGATGATCGCGCCGTCCGGCAGGTCGCTGAGGGTCAGGCCGGTGAAGGTCTCGGCGGTGCCCACCTGGTCCTGGACCAGGGCGTAGACGTCGATCGGGTAGCTGTAGCTGGTCAGGCCGGAGGGATTGGCGTCCACCGCAATGTACTCGATCTGGAAGCCGTTGTTCTTCTCCTGGTAGAGATTGCCGGCGTCCTGGCCGATCGCCAGCTGGGTCATGTCGGTGTCGATCGAGTAGTGCAGGCCGGCGTCGCCGTTGCCGCCCTGGTTGAACAGGCTGCCATCGACATAGGTATTGACGGTGGCGCTGAGGAGGGTGCCGGTCACGTCGCTGTAGTCCACCGACCAGTTGCCGCTGCCGTCCGGGGCCACGATTGCTTGCCTGGTGACGGTGCTGGTGGTGCCGCCATTGTCGACTTGCAGCAGCAGCTCGACCTTGAGGGTGCCCGAGGAAATGGGCAGCCCGGAGGAGGAAGTGATGATGCCGGCGATGCCGCCGTCGGTCAGGTCGCCCACCTCGAGCTTGCTGCGGATCAGAACCGAGTCGTCGCTCGAGTTCTTCAGCTGCAGGTCCATGTACTGCATGCCGTAGGGGAAGGTGAAGGTGATGGCTTCGTCGCTTCCCTCTATGCGCTGTTCATCATCACCGGATTCAGAAACGACCTCTCCCTTCTTGTTGATGATCGTACCGTCAACCCCCAGGTCATTCCCGTTAGACCAGTGGAATGTGCCAGTGCTGGTGGAAATGGTCACGCCATTGCCGAAGGTGTAAGAGGATTTTCCGGTCAGGCCGGTATCGGTGGCGAAGCTGATGGTGTTGGTCAGCGGGGCACCGATCAGCAGGGAGACGGCGCTGGCGGGTAGCGCGTCGGCCACTGGGTTGATGGTGATGGTAGTGCTGTCGCTATCGCCCTGCGCGCCGCCCGCACCGGTGTTGCCCAGGTCGTTGCTGGTCATGGTCAGGGTGACTGGGCCGCTGGCGTCCGCGACCGGCAGGTAGCTTGGCTGGCTGGCTGGATCGGCCAGATAGGCGTTGATGTCAGCGAGGGTGCCGCTCAGCACGATGCTGCCGGTACCCGAACCCGTCACAGTCACGCCATTGGCCGTCGCCGCGCTCAGCGTGCCGCTGGCAACCACCAGGGTCACCGAGATGAGGCCCGAGGTGGCATCCACATCCGTGACCGACAGA
>JAKFDG010000444.1:0-2549 GCA_036677285.1 Pseudoxanthomonas sp. | reverse complement strand
CTACGCGCATCTGTCGGACATGAATGCGATGCCGAAGCCTGAGCTGGAAGTCATTGCCTACCACGAGGGCTTGCCGGGCCATCACATGCAGATCTCGATCGCGCAGGAACTGACCGGCGTGCCCAAGTTCCGCACCCAGGCCGGTTTCACCGCGTATGCGGAAGGCTGGGGTCTGTACTCGGAATGGCTGGCCAAGCAGATGCCGAACACCTACCAGGATCCGTATTCGGAGTTCGGCCGGCTGAGCTCGGAAATGTGGCGGGCGATCCGCCTGGTGGTGGATACCGGCCTGCATGCCCAGGGCTGGACCGAACAGCAGGCGGTGGAGTACTTCGACGCCAACAGTGCGGTCCCGCTGACTGCCATCAAGTCGGAAGTGCAGCGTTACCTGATCATGCCGGGGCAGGCCACGGCCTACAAAGTCGGCATGATCCGCATCCAGGAGCTGCGCAGGAAAGCGGAGACCGAGTTGGGCGACAAGTTCGACATCAAGGGCTTCCACGACGCTGTATTGGGCGGTGGTGCACTGCCGCTGACCCTGCTGGAGCGTCGCGTGGACCAATGGATCGCCAGCCGCAAGGCAGGTTAGTCCCAGCTCCCTCTCGGGGGAACATGAAAGGCCCGGTTTTCCGGGCCTTTTTTTCATGCGACGGTGTCGAGAGAATCGAACCCCCATTGCCCTTCGGCAATGGGGGCTTTCGTAGGCCAGGTCAGTGAGGCTGCGATGCTGCGGGCAGTCCCGGCCCCGTCTCCTCCGAAGCCGCCACCGCATCGCGGTCGTGGCCGTGGTCCTGGGCCAGGTACAGGTAGAACGCCGGCAGCACGAACAGGGTGAACGCCGTACCGATGGTCATGCCCGATGCGATCACCATGCCCATCGAGAATCGCGCGGCCGCACCCGGGCCGCTGGCGATCAACAACGGCACCATCGCGAACACCAATGCCGCGGTGGTCATCAGCACCGGACGCAGGCGGATGGCGGTGGCTTCCTCGATCGCCTCGCGCTTGCTGAGGCCTTTTTCGATCTGCAGCTTGTTCGCGAACTCCACGATCAGGATGCCGTGCTTGGAGATCACGCCGACCAGCGTCACCAGCCCGACCTGGGTGTAGATGTTGATGCTCATTCCCGGGAAGGCTTCGATGCCAGAGAACCCGAGTATCCCGCTCAGTATCGCAAGCACGTTGAGTACCAACAGCGCGCCGCAGATGGCCATGGGCACGGTGATCAGCATGATGATCGCGTCGCGGAAGCTCTCGAATTGCGCCGACAGCACCAGGAAGATGATGATCAACGCAAACAGCAGCGTGACCAGCATGGTCGCGCCTTCCTGCTTGAACTGCCGGGACTCGCCAGCGTAATCGACGCTGTAGCCTTGCGGCAGCACTTCTTTCGCCGCCTGGTCGAGGATCTCCAATGCCTCGCCCTTGCTCACCCCGGGACGGGGCGCGAAGGTGATGCCGACTGCATTCAGCTGCTGGAAGCGCTTGAGTGTCTGCGGCTGTGCGCTTTCCTTCAGCGTGACGATGGTCGAGAGCGGGATCAGCTCACCGTCGCGGGTACGTGTGTAGTAGTTGCCGAGCTGCGCGGCGTTGAGCCGGTCGCTGCGCTGCACTTGCGGGATCACCCGGTAGGAGCGGTTCTGCATCGCGAAACGGTTGGTGTAGCCGCCCGAGAGCATCGCCGCCATGTCCGCCGACAGGGTCTGCATGTCGATGCCGAGCGAAGCCGCCTTGTCGCGGTCGATCTGCACTTCGATGCGTGGTTTGTCGATCTTCAGGTCCTTGTCCAGGAAGATGAAGCGCTTGCTGGCCATCGCCTTGGCGAGCACCGCGTCGGCGAGTTCCTGCAGCTGCGACAGCGAGCCGATGCCGCCGATGATGAACTCGCCGCCGCCGTCGCCGCCCGCCGTCGGCAACGCGGGTGGAATCAGCGCGAACACGTTCAGCCCGGTCACTTGCGACATCTTCGGCTGCAGATCCTGTTCCAGTACCTGCTTGGTCGATCGCTCGCGCTCGCTCCACGGCTTCAGCACGAAGCCCGCGACGGCGCTGTTGCTGGCGCCGCCACCGCCGCCGAAACCGCCGTTGAACAGGAAGTAGTTCTCCACTTCCGGCACGCCCTTCGCCATCTGCGTGATTTCCTCGGTGTAGCGCTCCACGTAGTCGAGGGTGGCGGAAGGGTCGGCGCTGCCGATCGAGAAGATGAAGCCCTGGTCCTCGGCAGGCGCCGGCTCCTTGGGTGAAGTCATGAACAGGAAGACGCAGGACACGAACACGATCGCGCCGAAGATGGCGATCACACCCTTGGTTTCGAGCGCTCCGTGGAGCTTGCCCTGGTAGCCATGGCGCAGCCACTCGAAGCGGTCGTCCAGCCAGGCCTCGAGCTTGCCCTTGCCGCCCTCGGTGTGCGGCTTGAGGATCTTGGCGCACATCATCGGCGTCAGGGTCAGGGCGATCACGCCGGATAGCAGTACCGAGCCAGCAAGGGTGAACGCGAACTCGGTGAACAGCACGCCGGTCAGGCCGCCCTGGAAGCCGATCGGCAGGTA
>JAKFDG010000443.1:0-2153 GCA_036677285.1 Pseudoxanthomonas sp. | reverse complement strand
CATTCCTCTGGGCAGGCCCCGCAGCCCCGCCGCTCGCAGCTGTCGGCGCAACCCGTCCGCTGCCGGGCGTGCACCCAATTGCTCGAACAGTGTCAATGCCTGCAGTTGAGCACTCTCATCGCCTTCGCTCAGGGCGCGCGCCTGCTCATAGGGACAGCCCAAGTCCGCCCACGCCTGCGCTGCCTCACGCCAGTGGCCAGCGATCTGCAGGGCAAAGGGCTCGGCACAGGGCGCCGGCGCGACGTCGAGCGCGCCTGCTCGTTTCATCCAATAGGCCAGCTCGCCGGTGAACCATGGATGTCGATGGTGGGTGGCGAGAGTCAATGCCGATCGCGCCTCTTCAGCCGCAGCGCGCAGATCGCCGCGCAGACAGGCCGCTTCGGCGCGGGCCGCACGTACCGGGACGATGCGCTGGAGCGTGTCGCTGGCAAGGGCCAGTTCCAATGCCTCATCAAGGGTCTCAGCCATACCGGGGTCGCCGCGTCGCGCTCGCAAACGCCCCAGCGCGACGAGGGCCATGATGCGACTGGTGGTGCGGTGAGTCGTCCGCTGGACGATGTCCTGCGCATGTTCAGCCGCGTCGTCCCAGCGGCCCAGATACACCTCGCACAACGCCAGCCAGGCCGTCGAGTAGTTGCGGTAGAAGTCGATCTCGTGCTGTTGCGCAAAGGAGATGGCCTGGGTGAGGTAGCGCTGCGCCTCACGCAGCCGGAAGAGTTCACCGGATCCCGAGCCGAGATTGCTGTAGGTGTTGGCCGCGATGTAGTGCAGTCCGTCGGCAAGCGCCAGGTCCAGCGCGCGTTGCAGGTGCGCGCAACCGGCGTCGTAATCGATGAACATCGTGGCAGTCCCGAGCGTGCTGACGGCAGCGCCAAGAATTTCGCGATGCCCGAACTGCTCGGCAAGCCGGAGAGCTTTGCTGCCCCAGGCAACCGAAACCTCGCAGTCCCGATTGAGCATGCGCAATTGGGCTTCCACACGGTAGGCGCCGGCCAGCTGTACGCCGGGCGGCAGCGGCTCGAGCAGCTCGATCGCCCTGCGGCTCGCGGCGTCGGCGTCGGTGTTCCTCAGGGCGAGCACATAGACCAGGGCGAGCTGGCTCAGATTTTCCGCCTCGCCCAGGGTATTGGCTGCGCGTCGGTGCAACTCGCCCAGGCGCAAGCGCGCGGCTATGGCTTCGTTCAACTGGTCGGTCAGCTGGCATTCGTGCGCGTAAGCATCGAGCCAGGTGGCGCTTTGGGCCTCGTCGGCTTCCCCTGCGCCTTTCGCGTACTGAAGCACCGTGCGGTAGTGGGCAGCCGCCTCCCGGTGCGCCCCACGCTGCTGCGCCTGACGTGCCGCCTCAGGCGCATAGCGCAGCACGGCGGCGCTGTCGCTGGACTGCGTGGCATGGTGTACCAGGCGCGCCAGAGAGACCAGCAGCTTGTCCTCTCGCACCAGCGCGTCCAGGACGCTCGCATGCAGTGCGTGTGCAACGGGTTCGGACAGCGATGTTTCGATCGCAACCCGCACCAGTTCGTGACGAAAGCACAGTGCCGAGGCAGCGGTCGTCAGCAGTCCGGAATTCAAGCACTCTTCGATCAGGGCGACGTTCGTTCCGAGCAGCGCCTCGACCAGCCATTGCTCGATCTTCGCAGGAACGACGGACGCGAGCTTGACGACAGCCTGTGCGCCCGGACTGAGTCGCGCGAACCTTGCCAGAACCAGATCCTGCACGCTGCGCGGCACGCCGTCGATGCCATGCCTGAGCAACTCGGTCACGAAAAACGGGTTGCCGTGCGTCGCTGAGTAGATGCCGTCCGGCGACCGCAAGGCGCAGCGGGCGAGGAGTTCGACCGCCGCAGGCGACAGCCTGGGCAAATCCACCCGGGTCACGAGGCTGCCCGGCAACTCGCCCAGCAAGCGCCGCAGCGGGTGCGCTGGGGTCAACTCGTCGTCCCGATAGGAGATGACCAGCAGGCAGGCGGCACGATCGACCCGCCGGCCGAGGAACTTGAGGAGATCCAGCGTCGCATCGTCCGCCCAATGCACGTCCTCGATCACGACCAGTGTCGGACGACGGCTCTGCTGGAGCTCCGTGAGCACGGCTTCGAACAGCGCTGCGCGGCTGCCGTCGCCACCCAGCAGCGGGCGAAACCGGACCTCCGAGGAGC
>JAKFDG010000442.1:0-2072 GCA_036677285.1 Pseudoxanthomonas sp. | reverse complement strand
ATAGACCAGGACGTTGCTCGGGTGCCCGTAGAGGCGTGAATCCGCGCCCGGCAGGTTTGCGCAGAAATCCTTCAGCCGCTCGGTGTCCATGCAGAATCCGCCGCCATGCCCGGGCCCCGGGAAGGACGCAAGTGTAACGAGCGATTATCTACGCGCGGCGTGCGACCCTATGTCGGGCAACCCTTCGAGGAGTCGTCATGGACGTGGGAATGATCGGTCTGGGCCGCATGGGCGCGAACATGGCGCAACGCCTGCGGCGCGGTGGACATCGGGCGGTGGGTTTCGATCCCAACCCGGACGCACGGACGCGAGCGGCGGCGGAAGGCATCGAACCAGCGTCGTCGCTTGCCGAACTCGTCGGCGAGCTCACCACGCCGCGCGTGCTGTGGCTGATGGTGCCGGCGGGCCAGGTGGTGGACGACACCTTGGCGCAGCTGCTTCCACTGCTGGCGAGCGACGATGTGGTCGTCGATGGCGGCAACTCGTTCTACAAGGACACCCTTCGCCGCGCGGTGATGCTCGCCGGACGTGGCATCCACTACGTCGATTGCGGCACCAGCGGCGGGGTGTGGGGACTGGCCGAAGGCTATAGCTTGATGATCGGTGGCGACGAAGCCGCGGTGACCCGGTTGCATCCGTTGTTCGCCACGCTCGCGCCGGCACCGGATCGGGGTTGGGGCAGGGTGGGTCCCGGTGGTGCCGGCCATTTCACCAAGATGGTCCACAACGGCATCGAATACGGGCTGATGCAAGCCTATGCCGAAGGCTTCGCGATCATGCAGCGCAAGGCCGATTTCGCCCTGGACCTGGCCCAGGTTGCCGAGATCTGGCGCCATGGCAGCGTGGTGCGCTCGTGGCTGCTCGACCTGGGTGCGGATGCATTGAAGGAGAATCCGGCGCTCGATGGCATCGCGCCCTATGTGGAGGATTCCGGCGAAGGCCGCTGGACCGCCGCCGAGGCCATCGACCTCAATGTCTCCGCACCGGTGATCACCTTGTCGCTGCTGGAACGGTTGCGTTCGCGCGAGGACGATTCCTTCGCCGACAAGTTGCTGGCGGCGATGCGCAATCAGTTTGGCGGGCATCGCATCAAGCGGGAATAAGCCCCGCTCCTGCGCCACGACGCCGTTTTCCCTCCGCGTCTCCCCGGTTTCATCGCCCCCAGCCGGGTTCCGTCGCCCGGCGCTATCCGATGGGCAGGACCTCGGCTAGTCTCCACCGCAATCCAGCACGGCGGAACTCCCAGTGAAAACCAGCTTCTTCTTCATCGTCCGCCTGACCATTGCCTGGTTCGCCGCCATGATCGTGGCGCTGATCCTGTGGACCGGGATTTTCGATGGCGATGGCCCGAACGGGATCTTCGTACTGGCCGGCTTCATCACCCTGGGCTTCGTCATCGCCAGCGGCTTCTCGCATATCAAGCGGGTGCGCCTCATCACCGGGCAGGTGGATCCCGGCATGCTGGCCAACCGCCAGCGCCGCCAGATCGAGATCCCGCTGGAAGCCGGCGAAGCCTTCGACATCGTCGATGCGACCATCCGCGAACTGCCTCGCACCGAGGACATCGACAGCGCGCGCGACAGCCTGCAGGTGCGGGCCAAGGTCACGCGCGTCAATCCCTACAGCAACAAGTCGCCGGGGCGGTTCAATCCGCTGTACT
This sequence comes from Pseudoxanthomonas sp., assembly GCA_036677285.1. GTDB lineage: Bacteria > Pseudomonadota > Gammaproteobacteria > Xanthomonadales > Xanthomonadaceae > Pseudoxanthomonas_A. Next base: position 412 of record JAKFDG010000442.1, on the reverse strand, counting down.
GGATCCACATCAAGCGCAACCAGATCCTGGCCACGGTTACCCCGGGTGCGGACGCCAGCAGCGTGACCCTGGTGTGCGAGCCGGAAAGCGGAGCGTGGAGCGACTGGTTCAACGTCGACGACGGCACCAACCTGGAGAATGCCGAGGCGATTACCCGCGCCATCACCCGCCGCATCGCCGACCGCCGCCGCAGCGAGCAAGCCGCCGCCCAGCAGACCGTCACCGAAAAGGAACTGACCGTCGCCAAGCTGAGCCTGCTGCATGCGCAGGTGGAACCGCATTTCCTCTACAACACCCTGGCCAGCGCGCAGTACCTGACCCGCAGCGATCCGGCGCGCGCCGACGAGATGCTCGGGAACCTCATTACCTACCTGCGGCATTCGCTGCCGCGCACCGAGGATTCGCTGTCCAC
>JAKFDG010000441.1:0-2221 GCA_036677285.1 Pseudoxanthomonas sp. | reverse complement strand
CGCGACACGACCTGCAAGAGCAAGGGCAAGGCCAGTTGCGGCTGACCCGCAGCGAGACGGAGCTGGCCAGCGAAGCGCTGCAGCGCCGGCGCCGGGCGGGCGGATTCGGACAATAGCGGCGCCAGTGCGTCCGCCGCATCGGCCGGGCGCCCCTGCCGCCGGATCGTATCGGCGATCAGGGTCAGCAGGTTCTTCGCGTCCGGCACGCGCTCGACGATGCCGCGGAAGGCTTGTTCGGCGAAGGCCCAATGGCCTTTTTCCATGTGGATGAAACCCAGTGCGTAACGCAGCTGGATGTCTTCCGGCGCGCGTTGCAATGCCGCCGTCACCAGCTTCAGGGCGTTGTCGCTATCGCCTCGGTGCAAGGCCAGCATGCCGTCGATCGCGGCCAGCTGCGGGTGCTCCGGGGCCACGCGCGCGGCCAGGCGGCTCAATCGTGCGGCCTCGTCCAGGTCGCCGCGGCCCAGGGCCAGTTGCGCCTGCATGACATAAGCGCCGAATTCATTGGGATCCAGCGCGCTGGCCTGGGCCAGCGCGGACTGCGCCGCCCCGGTCTGGCGCATGCCGACCAGCAACCCCGCTCGTGCGACATGCAGACTGGCCATCTGCGGCGCCAGGGCGATCGCCTGGTCCAGGCTGGCCAGGGCCGCCTGCAGCTCCCCGTTCTGCTGCAAGGCGGCGGCCAGCCACTGGTGGGACTGTGCGTCTTCGGGTTGTGACGCCACCAGCTCACGGGCAAGGGTCAAGGCTTCGCCGGTCGCGTTGCGGCGCAGGGCATCAAGGATTCGGTCGTACATGGACTTCGGGACGCCTGGATCAAACGCTCATTCTAGCCCTTAGCCAGCCCCCGGCCTTCTAGCGCGGCCGGCCCAGCCGTCGTTGCCAGCACAGGCGTTCCGTCACCCAGCGCTCGGCGAAACCGTCGCAGGCCGCGTTCTCGATGAACCCGCAATGGCCACCCCACGGGGCGATTTCCAGGTGCGCGCCGGCGGGCAGTTGCCAGTCCTTGAAAGTGCCGAACGGGATCACCGGATCGTCTTCGGCCATCAGGATGTCGGCGGGCACGCTGAGGCCGGTGAGGCGCTCGCGGGCGATGGAATAACCGTCGAAGTAGTCTTCGATGCTGCCGAACTCGGTATGCCGTTCCACCAGCCAGCCGGTCAGGTCGCGCAGGCCCTTGGACAGCACCGTGCTGTCGTAATCGTGCAGCTGCGGGAACAGCTCGCGCTTGCGTTCCAGGGAGCTGCGCCACTTGCGCTGGAAATACCAGTGGTACAGCGGCTGGCCATGCTCCATCTGGGTCATGGTCGCGGCCGGGTCCAGCACCGGGCACACCGCCACCGCGCGCGCCAGCACCAGTCCCGCGGCCGGCGCGCGCAGGGCCAGGCGCAGGGCGAAGTTGCCGCCCAGCGAATAGCCCGCCACCACCATGTGCGGCGACGGGAACCGTTGTGCCACGTCGCACGCGGCATGCACCACTTCGTCCAGCAGGTTGGAGTGGAATATCCCCTCGTTGAGGTGATGGGTGGCGCCGTGGTCGCGGAAATTCAGCCGCACCACCTCGAAGCCCCGCTGCAGCAGGTGCGCGGCGGTCATGCGCATGTAGCTGGAATCTGCGCTGCCTTCCCAGCCGTGCAGCAACAGCGCGCACCCGCGCGTTTCGATGCCGGGAACGACGCTGTGCCAGCCCTGCAGGCGCACGCCGTTGCCACCGTCGAGGATGTGCTCGGTGGTGACCGCGCCGCTGGCGTTGAGCGCGCGCAAACCCCGGCGCCGGCGCAGCGTGCTGGAACTCAGCACCGACTGCAGGTGCGGGTTGCGCAGCCACTTGGGCGGTTGGTAGTCGGCGGCGGTCAGCATGTCACGCAGGATGCTCGCGGGATTTGGAGCATTGTGTCAAAACGGTTCAGGCGTCTGCTTCCATCGCCGCGACGATGCGTTCGCGCGCCACCTCGGCGATCTGGCGACGGCCTTCCTGGACGACCGTGATCGGGGCCAGGAAGCACACATCGGCGCTGCGTGGGGGCTCGCCGAGCAGGCGCATGAAATTGGCGAAGAAGCTTTCGTCCGGGCCGAACGCCACCACGGCCTGGGCGTTGCCGCGCGGACCATAGCGCAGCGCGACCGGTTGCACCGGCACTTCGGCCTCGACCGCCGGCTGGAAGATGCGCGCGTGGAACGGACCGACTTCGCTGCCGTCGCGGGTACGGCCTTCCGGGAA
>JAKFDG010000440.1:0-2036 GCA_036677285.1 Pseudoxanthomonas sp. | reverse complement strand
TCAGAACTCACGTCGCTCCCTCAGACCCCTTCTTGACGCTTGACCTTCCCGCCGGGAGGAATAAGGTTGTCGGCAGGGGCTTCGAAGGGGGATGACATGAACGCACCGACGACACCGGCCTTGGGCGGATCCACCGCCCCCATCCGCACCCGCGATGGCGTGCAACTCATGCAGCGCGACTGGCCTGCGGAAACCCCACGTGCGCGCCTGTTGCTGGTGCATGGCCTGGGCGAACATTGCGGCCGCTACGCCAAGCTCGCTGCCGACCTGAATGCCGCCGGGGTCAGCGTGCGCAGTTTCGACCACCGCGGCCACGGATTGTCCGAGGGCAAACGCGGCGTGATCAGCGCCGAACCCGATTGCCTCGCGCGGGATGCCATCGAGATCTACAACGCCTATGCCGCCGAAGACACCGATCGTCCGTTCCTGCTCGGGCACAGCCTGGGCGGGCTGGTGGTCATGCGCGCGGTGACCGCGCTCGGCCTGGTGCCGCGCGGACTGGTGGCCTCGTCGCCGGCGCTGGCTGCGCATGCCACCGCCTTCGAGCGCCTGCTCAGCCGGACCCTGATGAGGCTCGCGCCCGACCTGACCGTGGCCAATGGCCTGCCAGCGGACAAACTGTCGCATGCGGCTGATGTCGAGGGCGAATACATGAACGACCCGCTCCGGCATGGCCGTATCAGCGCACGGCTGGCGCAGTTCATCTTCGATACCGGGCCGCAGGTCGTCGCCAACGCCGCGCGATTGCAGGTGCCCACGCTGTTGCAGGTAGCAGGCTCCGATTTGCTGGTGGATCCCGCAGGCTCACGTGCGTTCGCCAGCAGCGCGCCGCCGCAAAGCCTGCAATTCCACGACTATTCCAGCCTGTATCACGAGATCTACAACGAAGCCGAGCCCGCCCGCAGCGAGGTCGTGCGCAACCTCCTGGACTGGTTGCGCCGGCATTTCTGACGGCACGCGGGCTGCGCGCCCGCGGATGCTCAACCCGTGTTCTGCACGCCCTGCGACACGCCATTCACGCTGGCCACCAACACGCGCAGCAACGCATCGTCCTCGCGCCCGCTGTCGCGCCACCGCTTCAGCAAGTCGACCTGTAGCACGCTGATCGGATCCACATAAGGATTGCGCAGGCGGATCGACAGCGCCAGTCGCTGGTCGTTCTGCAGCAGCCACTCGTTGTCGTTGAGCCGCAGCACCCACTTCCTGGTCAGGGCGAGCTCGCGTTCGATCAGCGGGAAGAACTCGTCGTGCAACGGTCCCGCCATGCGCGAGAACATCGCCGCGATGCTCAGGTCGCCCTTGGCCAGCACCATGGAAATGTCGTCCAGGAACGTCTTGAAGAACGGCCAGTCGCGGGCCATCTCCCGCAGCGTTTCCTCGCCGCCCGCCTTGATCACCGCCTGCAGTCCGCTGCCCACCCCGTACCAACCGGGGATGACGGCGCGCGACTGGCTCCAGGCGAATACCCAGGGAATCGCGCGCAGGTTGGTCAGCGCGGCGTCTTCGCCCAGCCGCCGGGAGGGCCGCGAACCCAGCGTCATGCGCTCGATCACGTCGATCGGGGTGGCGTTGCGGAAGTAGTCCATGAAGTGCGGCGCATCCACGAAGCCGCGATACGCGCGCGTACTTTCCTTGGCCACGCTATCCATGATTTCGCGCCACTTCGCTTCGCGCGGCTCCAGCGGACGCGGACGCAGGCTGGATACCAGCACCGCACCAGTCGCCTGTTCCAGCGAGCGCAAGGCCAGTGCCCGGATGCCGTATTTGCGGTGGATCACTTCGCCCTGTTCGGTCACGCGCAAACGGCCGTCCACGCTTCCACGCGGCGACGCGTCCACGGCACGGGTGGTCTTGCCGCCGCCGCGGCTGATGGAACCGCCACGACCGTGGAAGAAGGTGAGCTTGATGCCAAGTTCTTTCGCCGCCTGCAGAAGTTCCACCTGCCCGCGCTGCAGACCCCAGCGCGAGGCCGCGATGCCGCCGTCCTTGCCGCTGTCCGAATAGCCCAGCATCACCATCTGCACGTTGTCGCGCGC
>JAKFDG010000439.1:0-2869 GCA_036677285.1 Pseudoxanthomonas sp. | reverse complement strand
CGGCCGCTCGGGCCTTTGTTCGATGCACTCAACCACGGCAAGGAAAGCCGCCGCATCGACTTCCGTCAGCCTGCGGACCTGGACCGCTTGCGTGGCTGGCTGGCCGAGGCCGAGGTCATGGTCGACAGCTTCCGTCCCGGCATCCTGCGCTCGCTAAGCCTGGACTTCGACCGCCTCAAGGCGATCAATCCGAAGCTGGTGATGGTATCGATCACCGGCTACGGCCAGCACGGTGCGTGGTCGCTGCGGGCAGGGCACGACCTGAATTTCATGGCCATGTCCGGCGCGCTCGACCAGATGCGCGCGCCCACCGGCGAACTGGCCCTGTCCAACGTGCAATGGGGCGACATGGCCGGCGGCAGTTCGATGGCCTGCGTTGCGCTCCTCGCCGCGGTGTTCGACGCACAGCGTCGCGGCCAAGGTCGCCACATCGACATCAGCATGACCCATGGGGTGCACGCGCACCTGGTCCTGCCCAAGGCGACCTCGGCCCTGCTCGCGCCCGCGCTGGGGCGCGCGCCACGTGCAGGCGAAGACCTGCTCAACGGCGGCCTGCCTTGCTACAACCTCTACGCCACCGCCGATGGCCGTCATCTCGCGGTAGGCGCACTCGAATTCAAGTTCTGGAAGACCGCATGCGAGGTGTTCGAACGGCCCGCCTGGATCGAGCGTCACTGGCAGCGCGGCCAAACGCCCGGCTCGCCGGAGAACGCCGCCTTGTGCGCCGACGTCGCCGCACTGGTGGCTACGCGACCACTGGCGTACTGGACCGAACGCTTCGAACACGCCGACGCCTGCGTCACCCCCGTGCTGACCCTGGAAGAAGCCCAGGCCCACCCCTTGTTTGCCGATGGATCCAGGACCCAACCCTGGGCCTCGGCGTGACCCTTTCTTTTTCCAGAGACGCCATTGCCATGACCGCACTCGAACTGCTCAACAAGCTGCCCCTCGCCCTCAACCCGCAGGCCGCCGTCGGCGTCAACCGCACTATCCAGTTCAACATCGCGCAGCCGGCCTACGTGGTGATCCGCGATGGCGCGTGCGCGGTCACCGAAGGCACCGCCGAAGCGGCCGACCTGACCCTGGCCTTGTCCGATGACGACCTGGTCGGCCTGATGACCGGCAAGCTCGACGGGATGATGGCGATGATGACCGGCAGGCTGAAATTGCAGGGCGACATGGGACTGGCGACGCAGCTGGGCCGTTACTTCGACGCCAGCCGGTTGGGGTGATGCGGCGCCGTGCCTGGATGCCATCGGGCGCGGAACCAGCCTATGATCCAGAGCTTGTACCGCACGAAAGGGGATCGTGATGGATGAGGCACAAGCGCCGACGTTGCTGCACCGTTTCCTGGCGTGGGAACGGGAAAAGCCGGACGCGGTCTACCTGACCCAGCCGTATCCGGACGGGCGCGTGGTCGATTACACCTGGGGCCAGGTCGGCGACCAGGCACGACGCATGGCCGCGCACCTGCGTTCGCTGCAGCTTCCGCCGGGCAGCAGCATCGCCCTGCTGGGCAAGAACAGCGCGCACTGGATCATCGCCGACCTTGCGATCATGCTGGCCGGCCACGTCAGCGTGCCCCTGTACCCGACCCTCGGCGCCGAATCGGCGCGCTACATCCTCGACCACTGCGAGGCCCGGCTGCTGTTCGTCGGCAAGCTCGATGGCACCACCGACAACTGGCCGCTGATCGAAGCGATGCTCCCGGCCGGGCTGCCCCTGCTAGGCCTGCCGATGACGCCGCGCGCCGACATTCCGCAATGGGACGAGGTCATCGCCGGGCACGCGCCGCTGCAGCAGGTGCATGACGCGAAACCGGAGGAGATGTGCACGATCGTGTACACCTCGGGCAGCACCGGGCAGCCCAAGGGCGTGATGCACAGCTACCGCAACATGATGACGCCGGGCCCGGCGATGGCCGATGCCATCAGCCTGACCGCGGCCGATCGCCTGGTGTCGTACCTGCCGCTGGCGCACATCGCCGAGCGCGCGGTGGTCGAATCGAACTCGATCTATTTCGGTGTGCGGGTGTACTTCTGCAACAACATGGCCAGCTTCGTCGAGGACATCCAGCGCGCGCGGCCGACGATCTTCTTTTCCGTGCCGCGGCTGTGGACCAAGTTCCAGCAGGGAGTCAACGCGAAGCTTCCGCCGAAGAAGCAGCGGCTGCTGTTCGCGCTGCCGCTGGTGTCGCGCCTGGTCAAGCGCAAGATCCTGCGCGGCCTCGGCCTGGACCAGACCCGCGCCGCCATCACCGCCTCGGCGCCGTTGCCGCCGGAGGTCATCGCCTGGTACCGCAGCCTCGGCCTGGAGCTGCTCGACATCTACGGCATGACCGAGAATTTCGGCGTCTCCCACGGTTGCCGACCGGGCCAGGTGCGGCTCGGTTACGTCGGCACCTGCCATCGCGGCGTCGAGGCGCGGATCGAGGCCAACGGCGAACTGCTGGTCAAGAGCCCGGGCCAGATGATGGGCTACTACAAACTGCCGGAACTGACCGCGCAGGACACGCTGCCCGACGGGTTCTTCCGCACCGGCGACCGCGGCGAGATCGACGAACAGGGGCGCCTGCGCATCACCGGCCGGGTCAAGGAACTGTTCAAGACCGCGCGCGGCAAGTACGTCGCGCCGGTGCCGATCGAGATCAAGCTCGGCAACCACCCGAAGCTGGAAAGCGTGTGCGTGACCGGCCCCGGACAGCCGCAGCCGTTCGCGCTGCTGCTGCTTTCGGCGGAGGCGCAACAGGAACTGGCCAGCAATGCGGGCCTGCGCGATGCGCTCGGCGCCGACTTCGACGCATTGCTCGACCGGGTCAACGCCACCCTGGAAGACCACGAGAAGATCCAATACGCAGTCGTGGTCAAGC
>JAKFDG010000438.1:0-1554 GCA_036677285.1 Pseudoxanthomonas sp. | reverse complement strand
TCACGAATCCCCGGATCAGCCGGGGATTTGCAGGAGACCAAGCAACATGACGGTTACCACACAGCAGGTGCTGCGCCCCCGCGGCCCGCAAATCGAACGCCTTGGCGACAATCGCGCCAAGGTAGTGATCGAACCGCTGGAACGCGGTTACGGCCACACCCTCGGCAACGCGCTGCGTCGCGTGCTGTTGTCCTCCATCCCCGGCTTCGCCATCACGGAAGTCGAGATCGATGGCGTGCTGCACGAATACAGCACCATCGAGGGCTTGCAGGAAGACGTGCTTGAGGTGCTGTTGAACCTCAAGGACGTGGCCATCCGCATCCACACCGGCGACAACTCCACCCTGACCCTCGACAAGCAGGGCCCGGGCGTGGTCACCGCCGGCGACATCAAGACCGACCACAACGTTGAAATCCTGAATCCGGAGCTGGTCATCTGCAACCTGACCAAGGACACGGCGATCAACATGCGCCTGAAGATCGAGCGCGGTTTCGGCTACCAGCCGGCCGCCGCCCGTCGCCGTCCGGACGAGGAAACCCGCACCATCGGCCGTCTGATGCTGGACGCCTCGTTCTCGCCGGTTCGCCGCGTCGCCTATGCGGTGGAAGCCGCACGCGTCGAGCAGCGTACCGACCTGGACAAGCTGGTTCTGGAAATCGAAACCAACGGCACCATCGACGCCGAGGAAGCCGTGCGCACCGCCGCCGACATCCTTAGCGACCAGCTGTCGGTATTCGGCGACTTCACCCACCGCGATCGCGGTGCGGCCAAGCCGGCCGCCAGCGGCGTGGACCCGGTGCTGCTGCGTCCGATCGACGACCTGGAACTGACCGTGCGTTCGGCCAACTGCCTCAAGGCCGAGAGCATCTACTACATCGGCGATCTGATCCAGAAGACCGAAGTCGAACTGTTGAAGACCCCGAACCTCGGCAAGAAGTCGCTGACCGAGATCAAGGAAGTCCTCGCCCAGCGCGGCTTGTCGCTCGGCATGAAGCTGGAGAACTGGCCACCGGCCGGTGTTTCCCAGCACGGCATGTTGGGTTGATGCAGTAAGAAGCAGTACGCCGACGGGCCTCAAGGCCCGCGGCCAATCCGGTCACGGAGAGAACCGGTTCGGACCACCCGCAGTCCATGTTTCAACGCCACGATGGCGACAGCGAATTCCAAGTAGTTCCAACATTCATCAGGAATCAAAACCATGCGCCACCAGAAAGCCGGCCGCAAATTCAGCCGCACCAGTGCCCATCGCCAGGCGATGTTCAGCAACATGGCTGCTTCGCTGATCAAGCACGGCCTGATCCGCACCACCCTGCCGAAGGCGAAGGAACTCCGTCGCGTCGCAGAGCCGCTGATCACCCTCAGCAAGATCGATGGCGTCGCCAATCGCCGCCTTGCCTTCGCGCGCCTGCGTGACAAGGAAGCGGTCGGCACGCTGTTCACCACGTTGGGTCCGCGTTACGTGGCGCGTCCGGGCGGCTACCTGCGCATCCTCAAGTGCGGTTTCCGCGCTGGCGACAACGCGCCGATGGCCTACGTGGAACTGGTCGATCGTCC
>JAKFDG010000437.1:0-13837 GCA_036677285.1 Pseudoxanthomonas sp. | reverse complement strand
ACCGAACTGGTCGCCAGCGAGCCGATGACCATCGTGCTGTCGGAAAAGGGCTGGATCCGCGCGGCCAAGGGCCACGACGTGGATGCGGCGACGATGTCGTATCGCGACGGCGACGGCCTGCTGGCCGCGGTGCGCGGACGCAGCACCCAACAAGTCGCGTTCATCGACTCGGAAGGTCGCAGCTATTCCGCGCCCGCGCATACCCTGCCTTCGGCGCGCGGCAATGGCGAGCCGCTGACCGGGCGCTTCTCGCCCGCTTCAGGCGCCTCGTTCCAGGCGCTCGCGACCGGCGACAACGATGCCCGCTTCGTGCTGGCGTCATCGCATGGCTATGGTTTCGTCACCCGTTTCGAGAATCTCACCGGCCGCCAGAAGGCCGGCAAGGCGATGTTGAACCTGACCGCTGGTGCCAAGGTGTTGCAGCCATCACAGGCAGGAAACCTGGAGACGGACCGGATCGTCGCCGTCACCAGTGCCGGGCACCTGCTCGCGTTCGCGTTGGCCGACCTGCCGGAACTCGACAAGGGCAAGGGCAACAAGATCATCGAAATCCCGAAGGCCAAGCTGGGTACCGAGCGCGTAGTCGCGATTGCAGCCGTGTCGCCGGGCGGCACGCTCCTGGTGAAGAGCGGCCAGCGCACGATGTCGCTGTCGTTCAAGGATCTGGATGAATACGTTGGAACGCGTGCCTCGCGTGGCGGGTTGTTGCCGCGGGGCTGGCAGAAGGTGGATGGTCTTCATGTCGAATAGCACGCAAGTCTCCCGACGCGCTGCGGCGCATTGGATGGAATCGCGAGCGAGTTCGGTCGCGGCGCGGCAGAAGGTGGATGGTCTTCATGTCGAATAGCACGCAAGTCTCCCGACGCGCTGCGGCGCGCTGGATGGAATCGCAAGCGAGTTCGGTCGCGGCGCGGCAGGTCGAGTAATGGAACCCGGCTTCTGGGAACAACGCTGGCAGGAAGGGAAAATCGGTTTCCACCAGGATGATGTGACGCCGCTGCTGCGGGAGTATTGGTCGACACTCGAATTGCCCTTGGACAGTTGCGTCTTTGTCCCGCTCGCCGGCAAGACCCGGGACATGTCGTGGTTGGCCGCGCAGGGCTACCGGGTTCTGGGCGTGGAACTGTCGCAGATCGCGGTCGACCAGTTCTTCGCCGAACACGGGCTGACGCCGACCCGCCACGAATCCCGGTACGGCGTGCATCACGTCGCGGACCGGGTGGAACTCATCTGCGGGGACGCCTTCGCGCTCGACACTGAAGTTCTCTCCGATTGCGCCGGCGTGTTCGACCGCGCCGCGCTGATCGCCTTGCCGCCTGAGTTGCGACGGCGCTATGCCAGCGAACTGTATTCGCGCCTGCCGACCGGATGCCGCGGGCTGGTGATCACGCTGGAATATCCGCAGCACGAGAAAGTCGGCCCGCCGTTCTCCGTCGACGAGGACGAAGTGCGCGCGCTGTACGAGGCCGACTGGCGCATCGAACGCCTGGAGCGCCGCGACATCCTGGCCGCGCAACCGGGATTCGTCGCCGATGGTGTAACCCGGCTGACGACCGTGGCCTATCGCTTCGAGCGGAATGCGGAATAATCGCCGGTACTTGGTCGCGGCTTGCGCCGCTCCTACAATGGCTCCACGCATATCGGGGAACACCGCATGATCCGTTGGCTGAAGCGCATCGCTTTGCTGTTGCTCGTGCTCGTCGTCCTCCTATTCGCCACCGGTTGGTGGCTGCTGCGCGGAAGCCTGCCGAAGCTGGACGGCGAACTCGCCCTCCCCGGCCTGTCCGCTCCGGTCAGCATCCAGCGCGATGCATTGGGCGTGGTCACCATCGATGCGGCCAACGACGCCGACATGGCGCGCGCACTGGGTTATGTGCATGCACAGGAACGCTATTTCGAGATGGACCTGATGCGCCGCACTTCGGCCGGCGAGCTGGCGGAACTGTTCGGCCCGGTTGCGGTGGACCTGGACAAGAGCCATCGCGTGCACAGGATGCGCGCACGGGTGATGGCCAACCTTGATGCGTTCACCGGCGACAAGCTGGCCCAACTGCAGGCCTATACCGATGGCGTCAACGCCGGACTGGACGCGTTGAGCGTGCGGCCCTGGCCTTACCTGATGCTGCAACAGCAGCCGCGGCGCTGGGAGCTGGCGGATTCGGCCCTGACCGGTTATGCGATGTACTTCGACCTGCAGGATTCGCAGAACACGCGCGAACTGGCCCTGTGGAAAATCAGGCCGCACGTGCCGGCCGCCCTGTTCTCGCTGCTGACCCGCGATGGCACCGAATGGGATGCACCCCTGTTCGGCGAAGCGCGCGGCAATGCGCTGCTACCCGACGCGGATGAGCTCGACCTGCGCAAGCTGCCGATACCGGCAAATAGAGATCTGGCTCCGCTTGCCGACAAGGGCACGCCGGGCAGCAACAACTGGGCCGTGGCTGGCGCGCTGACCGCCGATGGCCGTGCGATCGTCGCCGACGACATGCACCTGGGGCTGCGCGCGCCGAACATCTGGTTCCGCGCAAGGCTGCGTTATCCGGATGCGCGCGCGCCGGGCGGGAAAGTGGATATTTCCGGATTCACCTTGCCGGGGCTGCCGGCGGTAGTCGTTGGCAGCAATGGTCATGTCGCATGGGGCTTCACCAACAGCTACGGCGATTGGGCCGACTGGGCGGTAATCCCGCGTTGCCATGACAAGGCCGGGGCAACGATCGATGCGGGCGGAATGACTTGCGACGATGGCACGGAATTCAATGAACCGATCAAGGTTGCCGGTCAGCCAACTGTCGACTTCACGGTTCGCGAAACGTTCTGGGGCCCGGTGCTGCGCGAAAGCAAGAACCTGGGCGTGTTTGCATTGCGCTGGGTTCCACAGCTTCCCGGCTCGTTGCGCGTCTCGTTCGCGGACCTGGCCATCGCCAGGGATCTGCCCACGGCTTTTGCGATAGCCGACCAGGCAGGCATACCGGCGCAGAACTTCGTCGTTGCCGACGCCTCCGGCCGTATCGGCTGGCGGATCATCGGCGGTTTCCCGCAACGCGATCCGGCTTGCGATTCCATCGAGCCTGATCGAGGAGTCATTCGGGCCCGTCCGTCATCCGGCACCGCTGATGGCGCGCTTCCCATGGTTGGTGGCTGTTCGCCCTGGCAGACCGATTCGACGGCTTCGCCGCGCCTGATCGATCCGGCCTTGAGGCGTATCTGGACAGCCAACAACCGCACACAGGAAGGCGACGGCCTGAAGCTCGCCGGCGATGGCGGCTATGCCCTCGGCGCCCGTGCGAAACAGATCCGCGACGACCTGTTCGCCAAGGAGAAATTCACCGAAAAGGACCTGCTCGCCATCCAGCTCGACGACCGCGCGCTGTTCCTCGGACGATGGTGGAACCTGCTGCAAAGCGAAGGAAAGAAAAGCAACGGTTCCGCCCTCGCCGCACTCGCGCAGGCTGGGAAGCAATGGGAGGGCCGCGCCACTACCGATTCGGTCAGCTATCGCATCGTCCGCGCGTGGCGCCTGGCCGTGCATACGCGCATCGCCGACGGCCTGACCGCTCCGGCGCAAGCCGCCCTCGGCGACGACTTCACCATGCCAGACCTGCCGCAACTCGAAGGCGTGGCGTGGCCGCTGCTGGACGAACGTCCGATGCATCTGCTGTCGCGCCGTTATCCAACCTGGGACGCGTTGCTCGAAGATGCCGCACGGGAAGTCCGCGACGATCTCGCGCAACGCGGCCCGCTGGAACAACGCACCTGGGGCGAACGCAACACAGCAAAGATCTGCCATCCGCTGGCCAGCGCCCTGCCCGCGCGGCTGAAATCAACCCTGTGCATGCCGGCCGACCCGCTGCCCGGCGACAGTGCGATGCCGCGCGTGCAAGGCCCGGCATTCGGCGCCTCCGAACGCATGGTGGTCTCGCCCGGCCACGAAGCCGAAGGCATCATCCACATGCCCGGCGGCCAGAGCGGCAACCCGCTGTCGCCGTTCTGGGGCGCGGGCCACGACGACTGGGTGCACGGGCGGCCGACGCCATTCCTGCCGGGGAAGGCCGAGTACACGCTTACGTTGAAGCCGGAGTGAGCTTCCCCTTCCCGAAATGGGAGAGGGGAATAAGAAGTGTCACAGCGCCGCGTTATGCACTCCGGCAATCGCCCGGCCGGAGGGGTCCGCCGCCGCTGCAAAGCTCGCATCCCAGGCGATCGCCGCCGGCGAGGAGCAGGCGATCGACTTGCCACCGGGCACGGTTTCCGCCGCCGCCGGACCGGGAAAGAATTCCTCGAACAGGCTGCGGTAGTAGTACGCCTCCTTGGTCAGCGGTGGATTGATCGGAAAGCGCTTGCCGGCCGCGGCGAGCTCGCGATCGCTGACCTGCGCTTCCGCATGCGCCTTGAGGCCATCGATCCAGCCATAGCCGACGCCATCGCTGAACTGCTCCTTCTGCCGCCACAGGATCGAATCCGGCAGATAGCCTTCGAAGGCTTCGCGCAGCGCCGCCTTCTCGATGCGTCCGTTCCCTGCCATCTTGGCTTGCGCATCCATCCTCATCGCCACGTCCATGAACTCCACGTCCAGGAACGGCACGCGCGGCTCCACGCCCCAGGCCATCATCGACTTGTTGGCGCGCAGGCAGTCGTAGTTGTAGAGCGCGTCCAGCTTGCGCACCAGTTCCTCGTGGAATTCGCGCGCATTCGGCGCTTTGTGGAAGTAGAGGTAGCCACCGAAGATCTCGTCGGAGCCCTCGCCCGACAACACCATCTTCACCCCCATCGCCTTGATCCGGCGCGCCAGCAGGTACATCGGCGTGGAAGCACGGATGGTGGTGACGTCGTAGGTCTCGATGTGGCGGATCACTTCCGGCAGTGCGTCCAGGCCTTCCTCGAAGGTGTACTTGAAGCCGTGGTGCACGGTGCCCAGGGCCTCGGCCGCGACTTCTGCCGCAGCGAGATCCGGTGAACCTTCCAGGCCGATGGCGAAGGAATGCAGGCGCGGCCACCAGGCTTCGGATGTGTCGTCGTCCTCCACGCGCTTGCGCGCGAACCGCGCGGCCACCGCCGCCACCAGCGACGAATCCAGGCCACCGGAAAGCAGCACGCCATAGGGCACATCGCTCATCAGTTGGCGATGCACCGCGCGTTCGAAGGCTTCGCGCAGGTCCTGCTTCGATACCTCCACGCCTTGCGTCGCTTCGTAATCGCGCCATGGCTTGATGTAGTACCGGGTGAGCTCACCGTTCTTGCTGTCGTAGTAATGCCCGGGCGGGAACTGCGCCACGTCGGCGCAGAGGCCGACCAGGGCCTTCATCTCCGACGCCACGCACAAGCGCCCTTCGCGGTCATGGCCCCAATACAACGGGCATACGCCCATGGGATCGCGTGCGATCAGGGCGCGACCCAGGGTCTTGTCCCACAGCGCGAAGGCGAATATGCCATTGAGGCGGTTGAGGAACGAGGCAGGTTCGTCCTCGCGATAGAGCGCGTTGATCACCTCGCAATCGGAACCGGTCAGGAACGTGTACGGCTGTGCCAGCTCCTTCTCCAGTTCGCGATGGTTGTAGATCTCGCCATTGACTGCGAGCGCCAGTTCGCCGTCAGCCGAGCGTAGCGGCTGCGAGCCACCGGCCGGATCGACGATGGCCAGGCGCTCGTGGACCAGGATCGCGCCCTCGTCAATGTAGACGCCGCTCCAGTCCGGGCCTCGATGCCGTTGCCGCTGCGACAGCTCGAGCGCCTGCCGCCGCAGGCCTTGCAGGTCGTCGCCGGACTGCAGGCCGAAGATGCCGAAGATCGAACACATGGGGAAAACTCCGTAGTTGGGTGTCTGGAAGATTGAAAGGCATAAAAAAAACCCGCATCTCGCGATGCGGGTTTCCTGATGATTCGGCCTGTTCCTGTTCGCCTAGTCGCAGACCCGCATTGGCCGCGCACGATTATTCGTCCGCGCAATATTGCGGCGGTTCGAATTGGGGTTGGCGAAGGCGGCTGGGCAAGGCATGGATTGAAGCTAACCGGTTTCGGGGTGAGCTGGCAAGCCCGACCTCATTCCCATGGGAATAGTTACAACAGCAAGCGTTCGACCAGGGTGCGATACAGCGCCGGCAACGCCTCCAGGTCAGCCACGGATACGTTCTCGTCGACCTTGTGGATGCTGGCGTTGACCGGACCGACTTCGATGCATTCCGCGCCCAGCGGGGCGATGAAGCGTGCGTCGGAAGTGCCGCCCGCCGTGCTCTCCTCCGGTGCGGCCCCGGCGAATTCACCCAGCACTTCACGTGCGATACCGCGCAGCCGACCCTCCGGCGTGTAGAACGGCTCGCCGCCGCGATGCCAATGCACCGCGTATTCCAGGCCATGTTTCTGCAGCACTGTCTCGATCTCGATTTCGAGCTGCTCGGCACGCCAGTTGGGGTTGTAGCGCAGGTTGAACAACACCTTCAGCTCCCCAGGAATCACGTTGTTGGCGCCGGTGCCGGCGTTGAAATTGGAAATCTGCAGGCTGGTCGGCGGGAAACTCTCATAACCGTCGTCCCAGCCCCGCGCGGCGAGTTCGGCCAGCGCCGGCAAGGCCTGGTGGATGGGATTGCGGGCTTTGCCCGGATAGGCGACGTGTCCCTGTATGCCCTTGACCGTCAGCGTCGCCGACAACGTGCCGCGACGGCCTACTCGCAACAAGTCGCCGAGTTTGTGTGTGGACGAAGGTTCGCCCGTGATGCACCAGTCGATGGTCTGGCCACGTTCGCGGAACACCTCTACCACGCGGCGAACGCCATCGATGGCATCGCCTTCTTCGTCGGAAGTGAGCAGCAATGCCACGCTGCCCGCATGATCCGGGTGCGCGACAGCGAATTGTTCCAGTGCGATCACGAATGCGGCGACGCTGCCTTTCATGTCGGCCGCGCCACGCCCGTACAGCACGCCGTCGCGGATCGCCGGCTCGAAGGGATCGCTGGCCCACGCCGCCATCGACCCCGGGGGCACGACGTCAGTGTGTCCCAGCAGGACCAGAACCGGCAGGCCGCTGCCATGCGTGGCCCAGAGATTGTCCACCTCGCCAAAGCGCAGGTGTTCGCAATTGAAGCCGGCACGCTGCAGGCGTTCGGCGATAAGCGCCTGGCAGCCGATGTCCTCCGGCGTCACCGAGCGGCGACGGATCAACTCGCTGGTCAGCGCAACGACGTCGGTCATTTCCCGACCCCGAAACGCGCCTTGAAGCCGTTGTCGCTGAAACCCTGCGTCATCACGCCATCACCGGTGACCACCACCGGGCGACGGATCAGCTGCGGATATTCCTTGAGCAGCAATTTCCATTCCGCCTCGGAACCGGGAGTCTTGCGGTTCTCAGGCAACTGGCGCCAGGTCGTGGAGGATTTGTTGATCAGCGCATCCCAGCCGCCTACTTGCTTAGCCCAATCCAGGAGCGACTCTGCCGGCTGGCGATTGTCTCGATAGTCGATGAAGATGTGTTCGACGCCGAAGCGATCCAGCCACTTGGTGGCTTTCTTGCAGGTGTCGCAGTTTTTCAGGCCGTAGACGGTGGTCATCGGTTTCGTCAGTCCGCCAGCCCGCGCAGCAAATCGTTGATGGAAGTCTTCGACCGCGTCTTCTCGTCCACCTGCTTGACGATCACTGCGCAGTACAGCGAATGCGATCCGTCCTCCGCCGGCAACGAGCCGGAAACCACCACGCTGCCCGGCGGTACGTAGCCGTAGGAAATCTCGCGGGTGGCGCGGTTATAGATGCGCGTGGATTGCCCGATGAACACGCCCATGCCGATCACGCTGTGGTGACCGACAACGACGCCTTCAACCACTTCCGAACGCGCGCCGACGAAGCAGCCGTCCTCGATGATGGTGGGCGAGGCCTGCAACGGCTCCAGCACCCCGCCGATGCCCGCGCCACCGGACAGATGGCAGTGCTTGCCGATCTGCGCGCAGGACCCGACCGTGGCCCAGGTATCGACCATGGTGCCCTCGCCCACGTGCGCGCCGATGTTGATGAAGCTGGGCATCAGAACCACGTCCTTGCCGAAATAACTGCCGCGCCGCGCCACCGCGCCCGGCACTACGCGCACGCCGGCTTCACGGAACCTGTTTTCGTCGTAACCGGCGAAGCGCGATTCCACCTTGTCCCAGAACGGCGCTGGCTGCGCATCGATCACCGCCATGTCGTTGCTGCGGAAATACAGCAGCACCGCCTTCTTCAGCCATTCATTGACCTTCCAACCGCCGTTGCCATCGGGCTCGGCGACCCGGAACTGGCCTGCCTCCAGCCCGCTGATCACCTGCTCCACCGCAGGCTTGACCGAATTGCTGATCTCGGCGGCCGTCAAATCGGCGCGGCGCTCGAAAGCGTCTTCGATGACGGTCTTTAGGATTTCAGCATCGTGCTTCTGGGTGGCCATCTAACCGGGGTTCCTTTCAATTTGGGGATTCAAGGGGTGTTCTCGAAACAGGCGTGCAATGCATCGCGCAACGCCTGCTGGGTTTCGTTCGCGAGCGGCTGCCCGTCCGCGTTGGTGATCTGGAACAGATCCTCGGCGCGTTCGCCGAAGGTGGCGATGCGCGCGTCATGCACGTTCAGCCCCTGCGCGCGCAGCACCTGGGCGACATCCGACAACAATCCCGGGCGATCCGGCGCGACGAGGCTCAGGAGCGTACGGCGTCCATCGGGCGTGGCGCCGAATTCCATCCTCGGTGCGAAACTGAAATGCCGGAGTTGACGCGGCACGGTCCGGCGCGAGGTGCGCACATCCTCCAGAGAGCCGGCCAGGGCATTGCGCAAGCCGGTTTCGACTTCGGCCGGATCGGTGGTCGCGTAACTGTCCGCGGGCAGCACTTCGAAGGTATCGAAGATGGTGCCGGCAGGCCCGTCCAGCACACGCGCCTGGTGGATGCCGAAACCCATGCGGTCCAGGGTGGCCAGGATGGCTGCGAACAGGCCTTTGCGATCGGGCGTGTGCACGAACACTTCCATGGCTCCAGCGTCGTCGTCGATGCGGCGCACGCTGACCTTGGTATCGCCGTGGTGGATATCGACCAGCGCGGCCGCCTGCCAGGCCAGCTGTTCCGGTCGGAAACGCAGGAAACCTTCGTCCGGCATGGCCGCGAACTGACGGTCGATGGTGGTGTCGTCGAAACCGTGCAGCCTCATCAGCGCGCGCGCGGACTCGCGTGCCTCTGCGACCCGCGCTTCCACGTCTATCGGATGTTCCAGCCCCTCGCGCAACACCCGGCGCGTGGCGAAATAAAGGTCGGCCAGCAGCCGGTCCTTCCACGCGTTCCACAGCTTGGGACTGGTCCCGGCGATGTCGCCGCAGGTCAGCAAATAGAGATAGTCGAGGCGTTCGCGGTCCCCGACCAGGGCAGCGAAGCGATGGATCACCTCCGGATCGGAGATGTCCTGTTTCTGCGAGGTCACCGACATGCGCAGGTGCTGCTCCACCAGCCATGCGACCAGCCCGGTGTCGCCCTCGCTCAGGCCATGCGCGCGGCAGAATTCGCGCGCGTCCACCGCGCCCAGCTCCGAATGGTCGCCGCCGCGGCCCTTGGCGATGTCATGGAACAGGCCAGCCAACAGCAGCAGTTCCGGTTTGCGCAGGCGCGGCCAGACTTCGTGGGCGATGGAGAAGCGTTCATCGGCGCGGCCGGACGAGAACGCGGCGATGTTCCGCAACACCATCAGCGTGTGCTGGTCGACGGTGTAGACATGGAACAGGTCGAACTGCATGCGCCCGGACACGCGCGCGAATGCGGGAATCCACACCCCCAGCACGCCCAGACGCGCCATCCGCGTCAGCGTTTCCACCGCGCGCGGCGCACGCAGCAGGGCCATGAAATCGTCGCGCTGGGCGGCGCTGGCGTCCTCGAAGGAAGGCAGCTTGAGCAGCGACTCGGCCAACGCCCGCGCGGTGCGCGAATGCAGGCCACGCACTTCCGGATGCGCCGCCCACATCGCGAACAAGGCGAACACCTGCGAGGGATCGGCCTGCGGCCAGTCGGCGCGGCGCGCGGCCAGGTAACCGCGGCGCAGGGCGAAGGCCTCGTCCAGCGGCTCGGGCAAGGCTTCGCCGTCGAACTGCTCTTCGAAGCGCTGCAGCAGGCGATCCCCCACGCGGCGCACGATCGCCGCGCTGCGGTAGAAGCCCTGCATCATTTTCTCGACACCGAGGCTATCGGCATCGTCGGCGAACCCCAGGCGCTCGGCCAAGGTCTTCTGGTGATCAAAACGCAGTCGTTCCTCCGGACGTCCTGCGACCAGATGCAAGCCGTAACGCAGCCGGCCCAACGCACGTCGTTCGCGTGCCAGGGCAGCGGCTTCGTCGGATCCCAGGTGGCTCAGCCCGATCAACGGCTCCAGTTCGCGCATGCCGAATGTGCGCAACGCCATCCAGCCCAGGGTGTGCAGGTCACGCAGGCCGCCGGGGCCGTCCTTGAGGTTGGGCTCCAGGTTTTCCGAAGTGTCGCCGAAACGCGCATGGCGCATGCGCTGCTCCTCGCGCTTGGCGACGAAGAAATCGCGCGGCGGCCATATCTTCTGCGGCGAGATCGCCTCGACCAGCGCCGCTTGCGCTGCCACATCAGCCTGCAGCGGCCGCCACTCCATCAACGCGGTGAGCACGGTCTGGTCGGAAGCTGCATCGGTGCATTGGCTGGCCGAACGCACCGCGTGGCTGAGCGGCAATCCAGCATCCCACAGCATTGCGAAGAACCGCGCCAACGCCGGGTGCTGCGCCTGCTGGGTCTCGGCATCGGCCAGCACCAGCAGGTCTATATCGGATTGCGGGAACAATTCGCCGCGCCCGTAGCCGCCGACGGCGAACAAGGCCAACGGTGCATCCTCCGGTACGCAACGCTCCCAGGCCTCTTTGAGCAGATGGTCGGCCGCGCGCGCGCGCAAGGCGATCAGGCGATCGATCTCCTCGCCCTGGTCGAAACGCTTGGCGAGCCGGGCATCGGTGGCATTGAGCGAAGCGCGCGCGTGCGCGGACCAAGCCGCATCCTCCTGGCTGTCCGCCGGCCGCGTCGCTGTTTCGTTCGCGGCTGCGGTTTCCATCATCAGAGGTCGTTGTCGTCGCCGGGCACGCGGGTCAGGATCTCGACGCCATCTTCGGTCACCGCCACGGTGTGTTCCCACTGCGCGGAGAGCTTGCGGTCCTTGGTGACCACGGTCCAGCCATCGGGCAGCAGCCGCGTGTAACGGGTGCCTTCGTTGATCATCGGCTCGATGGTGAAGGTCATGCCCGGCTTCAGCACCACGCCATCGCCGGGACGGCCGTAGTGCAGTACCTGCGGTTCATCGTGGTAGATCCTGCCGATGCCGTGGCCGCAGTATTCGCGGACCACGCTGAAGCGCTGCGACTCCGCGTATTCCTGGATCGCATGACCCACATCGCCAAGGGTGGCGCCTGGCTTGACCGCACGGATACCGCGGAACATGGCTTCGCGCGTGGCTTCCACCAGGCGCCTGGCCATGACCGACGGGGTGCCCACGTAATACATGCGGCTGGTGTCGCCATGCCAGCCATCCTTGATCACGGTGACGTCGATGTTGACGGTATCGCCATCCTTCAGGATCTTGCCCTCGCTGGGCATGCCGTGGCAGATGACGTTGTTGACCGAAGTGCAGACCGTGAACGGGAACGGGATGCGGCCATGGCCGCCGCCGTAGCCGACATTGGCCGGGATGGCGTGCTGCACGTTGACGATATGGTCGTGGCAGATGCGGTCCAGTTCCGCCGTGGTCGCGCCCGGCTTCACGTGCGGAGCGACTACCTGCAGCACTTCGGCGGCCAGGCGGCCGGCAACGCGCATGCTGGCTAGGTCTTCGGGGGTTTTGAGATTGATCGCCATGGCCGGATTATCGCCGATTTCATGGCCGAATCAGCCCCCATCGTGGCCGAGGTTGCCGGCAACTCATTGTTCCAGCTATACTTCCGCGGCTTTGCGGGGCCCGCGCCCTTGCCAATTCCGCCCACGCCGGGCGTCACCGGCGAATCCACACCTGCTGCCACAGCCCGTGCCGGGGTGCCTCGCGAGAGGTTCGGACACGGAAGCCGCAGGGAGGCCCAACCCCGGAACCATCGCCCCGCGTGTCGACCGACATGCAGGGCAACCGCCATACCCAACCCGGCGGCCGGTTCCCTTTCAGGAGTCATCGCAATGCCCCAAGTCACCATGCGCCAGATGCTGGAAGCCGGCGTCCATTTCGGCCACCAGACCCGTTACTGGAACCCGAAGATGGCCCCGTACATTTTCGGTGCCCGCGGCAAGATCCACATCATCAACCTCGAGAAGACCGTTCCGCTCTTCACCGACGCTATGAACTTCATCTCCGGCATCGCCCAGAGGCGCGGCATCGTCCTGTTCATCGGCACCAAGCGCAGCGCGCGCGAGCCGATGAAGGAAGAAGCGACCCGCTGCGGCCAGCCGTACATGACCCAGCGCTGGCTGGGCGGCACCCTGACCAACTTCGCCACGGTCAAGAAGTCGGTGGCGCGCCTGAAGGAGCTGGAAGCCGGCGAAACCGACGGCACCTTCGACAAGCTGGTCAAGCACGAAGTCCTGCGCCTGCGCCGTGAGCGCGAGAAGCTGGAAGCCTCGCTGGGCGGCATCAAGGAAATGAACCGCCTGCCCGACGCCCTGTTCGTGATCGACATCGGCCATGAAGACATCGCCATCAAGGAAGCCAAGAAGCTCGGCATCCCGGTGATCGCGGTGGTCGACAGCAACTACGACCCGGCCCTGGTCGATTACCCGATCCCGGGCAACGACGACGCCATCCGCGCCGTGCAGCTGTATGCCCGCGCCACCGCCGACGCCGTGCTGGAAGGCAAGGCCGCCGCTCCGAATTCCGCCACCGTGCGTGAGGACGAGTTCGTCGAACTGGACGCCGACGGCAAGCCAGTGAACAAGGCCCCGCGTGGCCGCGCACCAGCCAAGAAGGCTGCTGCTCCCGCCCAGAAGGCCGCCCCGGCTGAAGGCGAAGCCGCCGCCGAGTAATTGCGGCGCAATGCGGCCACGCCATGCTGCGTGGCCGCATCCAAATCCATAGGGCGGGCCCAGGCCCGCCGGCTGTTTGAGAGTGGCGGGCTTGAGCCTGCCCTATATCGCATATTCAAAGAGGTAATCCCGTGGAAATCACTGCTTCCCTGGTCAAAGAACTGCGCGAGCGCACCGGCGCCGGCATGATGGAGTGCAAGAAGGCGCTCACCGAGAACAACGGCGACATCGACGCCTCCGCCGAGTGGCTGCGCAAGTCCGGCCTGGCCAAGGCCGACAAGAAGGCCAGCCGCATTGCTGCTGAAGGCCGCATCGTGATGGCCCAGGCCGGCGGCAAGGCCGTGCTGGTCGAGGTCAACTCCGAGACTGATTTCGTGGCCAAGGACGAGAATTTCCTCGCCTTCGCCAACGCCGTCGCCCAGGCCGCGCTGGCTTCCGGCGCTGCCGATGCCGAAGCCCTGAAGAGCGCCAAGCTGGCTTCCGGCGAGACCGTCGAGGAAGCCCGCGCCGCCGTGATCGCCAAGGTTGGCGAGAACGTGCAGGTGCGTCGCGTTGCCAGCCTCGACAGCGCCAACAATGTCGCTGCCTACGTACACGGCGGCCGCATCGGCGTGCTGGTCGAAGTGAAGGGCGGTGACGTCGAACTCGCCCGCGGCATCGCCATGCATGTTGCGGCGATGAATCCGGCGCACAACAAGGCCAGCGACGTGCCGGCCGATTTCGTGGCCAAGGAAAAGGAAATCGAACTGGCCAAGATGACCGACAAGGACAAGGCCAAGCCGGCCGACATCCTGGAGAAGATCATCGGCGGCAAGATCGCCAAGATCGTCAACGAAGTCACC
>JAKFDG010000436.1:0-13457 GCA_036677285.1 Pseudoxanthomonas sp. | reverse complement strand
ACAACGACAACGGTGTCGCCTTGCGCTTTGTGCCAATGGATCTTCTCAAGCGCTTCGGGGCGAATGACACCCGGCAATATATTGTCGGAGAAATCCTTGCCGGATTGCTCGATCCGTTCTTCGGGTATGCCGCGGAACCCAAAGTTCACGACACTGGCGCGAACGATGCTGCCATTCACGACGCCGAGCTTGTAACCGGCTACCAATGGGCTGAGGACAACTTTTCCTATTGCCAGCCTTGTCGGAGGGACCGCGTAATGCATGAAGTCGGGGAACATTTCACGGGTGGTGATGGTTCCGTCGAAATCGAACAGGGCCAGGTTCATTTATCGAGAGGCTTGTGTATCGGTGCGTATTGATCGGGCAAGCGTCAGTCGATGAACTGCAACCGCGCCAGTTCTGCATACAGCCCATCCTGCGCGATCAATTCCCCATGCGTGCCCTGGGCGACGATGCGACCACGGTCCATCACCACGATGCGATCCGCCTTCAATACCGTCGCGAGACGATGCGCGATCACCAGCGTGGTGCGGCCCTCCATCAGCCTTTCCAGCGCGTGCTGCACGGCGCGTTCGCTCTGGGCATCCAGTGCACTGGTCGCCTCGTCCAGCAGCAGGATCGGCGCGTCCTTCAACAACGCGCGAGCGATGGCGATGCGTTGCTGCTGGCCGCCGGACAAGCGCGCGCCGCGCTCGCCCAGTTCGCTGGCCAAACCCTCGGGCAACTCGCGGATGAAATCGTCGGCTTCGGCCGATTCGGCCGCCGCCCATAGCTCCGCCTCGGTTGCATCCAGCTTGCCGTAGCGGATGTTTTCCGCTGCGCTGGCGGCGAAGATCGTCGGTTGCTGAGGAACCAGCGCGATGTGTTCACGCAGATCGGCGGGATCCAGTTCTCGCAAATCCACATCGTCGATGCGGATGGCGCCGGACTGCGCGTCGTGGAAACGCAGCAGCATCGAGAACACCGTGCTCTTGCCGGCGCCCGAAGGCCCGACCAGCGCCACCGTTTCTCCGGGTTGCACTTGCAGGTCGAATCCGTCGAGTGCGGGCAGGTCGGGGCGGGAAGGGTAGTGGAACACCACGTTGTCGAAGCGGATCTCGCCACGCAACGGTTTCGGCAAGGCGTGCGGATTCGCGGGCGCGACGATGTCGGAGGATTCCTGCAGCAGTTCCGCGATCCGGCCCATGCCGCCGGAAGCGCGCTGCAGGTCGTTCCAGACTTCCGCCAGAGCGCCCACCGAGCCGCCGCCGATCAGTGCGTACAACACGAACTGCCCGAGCGTGCCGGCGCTCATGCGCCCGCCGATCACATCGTGCGCGCCCGACCACAGCACCAGCACGATCGCACCGAAGATCAAGGTGATCGCCGCCGCCGTGACCCACGCCTGCGCGCGGATGCGCTTGCGTGCGGTTTCCACTGCTATTGCGACCGCTGCGCCGAAGCGGCTGCGCTCGTACGGTTCGCGTGCATGCGCTTGCACCGTGCGCACCGCGCCGAGAACTTCGCTGGCCAGCGTGTTCGCGTCGGCCACGCGGTCCTGGCTGTTGCGCGAAGCCTTTTCCAGGCGCCGGCTGCCCAGCACGATGGGCAGCACTGCTGCCGGGATGCCGATCAGTGCGAACGCCGCCAGTCGCGGACTGGTCACGAACAACATGCTGAGGCTGCCGATCACGGTCACGCTGCTGCGCAGGGCCACGGACATGCTGGTGGCCACCACGTTGCGCAACAACTCGCTGTCGGCGGACAGGCGCGAAACCAGTTCGCCGCTGCGGGTGCGGTCGTGGAAGCCGGCGCCGAGGCCGATCAGGTGTCCGTAGAGTTGCTGGCGCAGGTCGGCAACGACCCGTTCGCCCAGCAAGGAGACGAAATAGAAGCGCGCGGCGCTCGCCAGGGCCAGGACCACGGCAACCACGAACAGGAACAGGAATGCGCGGTCGACGTTGGTACCGCTGGAGAAACCGTTGTCGATCATCTGCCGGAACGCTACCGGCAGGCTGAGTGTTGCGGCGGAAGCCACTGCCAGCGCTACCAACCAGGCGGAGAACAGCCAGCCGTGTTGTCGCACGAAAGGCCACAAGGCTCGCAGGCTGCCCAGGCGGGCCTTGGTTTTCACCGGGTTGGGGTCGGTCATTCGCTATCCGTTTCGATCAGGCGCACACGGTTACGGGTGGCGTCGCGTAGCTGGGTTTTCAAGGCTTGCACGCGATCGGCAGGCAGGCGCAAGGTCAATTGTGCGCCGGATGCATCGAAACGCTCATCGAGTTTCTCGGCTGCATGCAGTGGCAGCAGCGCATGCACATGGCCCAGGTCTTCGAACGGACAGGCAACCTCGATCTCACGCATCGCCAGCAAGGGCAGGCGTTCGGCACGCCGCAGGCATTCCGCCGCGGCGCCGCCATAGGCGCGGACCAGACCGCCCGCGCCCAGCTTGATGCCGCCATACCAGCGAGTCACCACGGCCACGACCTGGTCGTAGCCCTGGCCTTCGATGGCGGCCAGGATAGGACGGCCCGCGGTGCCTGACGGTTCCCCGTCATCGCTGGAACGGTATTCGCCACCGATGCGGTAAGCCCAGCAGTTGTGGGTCGCATCCGGATCCGCGACCCGTGCGACGAACGCCAGCGCCTCTTCCGGCGACGCCACTGGCGCGGCGTGGGCGATGAAGCGGCTGTGCCTGACCTCGATGCTGTGCGTCGCGGCTGTGGCGAGGGTGTCGCTCATTCGTCCAGCAGGGGTTCCAGGTCTTCGGGGACGGACTCGCTGGGGTGGTCCTTGACGAACAGCAGCAGGCTGCGGCGCGCGGCGTCGGCGTCGCCCAGGCCGTAGCGGGTGCGCACGCGCTCCAGCCAGTCGTCGACGGCCAGTTGGGCATCGTCGGAGACCGGCACCTGCAGGTCGGTGCGCAGGCGTGACCCGGTGACTTCGACGCGATCCAGCGTGGTGTTCTCCTGCTCGCGTGCAACGGCGGCATTGGCGGTTTTCATTTCGGCGCTCGCAGCGGATTGCCTGGCACTCGTGCCACGGACACTGCGCGTAGCGGCCTCGGTCGTTGCCGCGGCCTCGGCGACGACGCCGGCATCGCGATCGCTGGCGAAAGCCTGGGGTGCCGAAGCGGCGACGGAAGCGGTCTCGGGTGCGGGCGCGGGTGTAGCCGCAGAGGGCGGGGGTAAGCGTGCGGTGTAGCCATCGCTACGGCGTGCCTTCGCGCGTTCTATGGGGGGCGACGTCTGTGCAGCAGGCGAGGGCAACGGCTTGCGCGCCACCTGTGGAGGTGCAAGTGCCTTCCCGGGCGGTGGTGGTGGCGGTGGCGCGTTGACCGGCATCGGGGGGGAAGCAGGTTCGCTGAAGGCGTCCTGCTCCACGGCTTCGGTGGGCGGGGGCGCGACGGTTGCAGACGCCGGAGCGGCTTCCATCGCCGCATCGGCCATCGGCGCTTCCCGCACCGTCGCCACCTGCTGCACCGGGCGCAGTTGCCAGGCGATGCCCACCGCGAACACAACCGAAGCCGCCAGTCCCATCGCCACCGGCCAGCGTGGCTTGTGCTTGCGCATGGGTTCGCGGGCGGCGGCTGAATGCGCCGCTGCGAGGACCTTCGCGTCCAGCGCCGGCGATGGCTCCCCGATCGGGCCCAGCCTGGCCATGAGCTGCGCCAGCTCGCGCTCTTCCGGCGACAGTGGTTCGTTGGGATGGGTATTCATTCGTTCAATCTCGTGCGCAACTTGTCCATCGCGTAACGCAACCGCGACTTGACCGTTTCCCGGCCGGCGCCGGTGATTTCGCCGATTTCCTCCAGAGTGAGTTCCTGCTCCAGGCGCAAATGCAGCACTTCGCGCTGTTCCTCGGGCAGCTCCGCCAAGGCCAGTTGCAGGCGACGGCGCTGCTCGAAATCCGAGAGGTTCCGCTCCGGCGTATCCGGATCCGGGACCCGGGCGGCTCGTTCTTCCGCATCCGCCGGGGCGGGCGGGCGGTGCTTGAGCGCCCGCCAATGATCGTTCAGGCGATTGTGCGCGATCCTGAACAGCCAGGTCGTGAAGGCGGCCTCCGGCTTCCAGCCCGCGCGGGCGCTGATCACGCGCTGCCAGGTGTCCTGGAAGAACTCGTCGGCCAGGGCCGGGTCGCGC
Organism: Pseudoxanthomonas sp.; assembly: GCA_036677285.1. Classification (GTDB taxonomy): domain Bacteria; phylum Pseudomonadota; class Gammaproteobacteria; order Xanthomonadales; family Xanthomonadaceae; genus Pseudoxanthomonas_A. The sequence continues at coordinate 9,336 of JAKFDG010000436.1, read as the reverse complement.
AGTTGTCTCAACAGGAAACGATACAGGCGGCCGCGGTGGCGGGAATACAGCTGCTCGAACGCCCCGGTATCGCCGGCCGCATAGGCCAGCATCAGCGTTTCGTCGGCGGGTTCGGAGAAGTCGTTCACTGCCGCAAGCGTAAGGCCTGGACCTGCATCCGCATAGCCGCGCCGGGGGGTGCCGGAAGGCCGTCGGAGTCGGATTAGTGCGTATACGCAGGGAAAAGGCGTGTAAATTACAGGGGCTGTGGCGCTGGGCATGGAAGCTGATAACGTCCGCCCGACGGGGATGGGGTTCCCGCCGGCGACGCACAACGCAGCATCATGTTCAGCCTTGGGGAACTCGTGCACCTGTCCACCACCGATGCTTCAGAAGCCGCCATGGGCAAATCCGTGATCGCCGACCACCAGGTCGCTGCAGCGGCACCGTCGCCCACGGACTGCATCGTTGCGATCCTGCGCGACCTGTTGCCGGAGGGGTCCGCCATGTCCGTCTGCTGGCGCGACTGGGCCCTGGGCAGTGGTGGTGCCACATCCCCCGGTGGCAGCCCCGGTTTGCGCAAGCTCGCGGAAACGGCGCTTTCCGATTCCGATCCGGAAGCGGAAGAGGCGAACACGATCGTCCACTCCTGGGACAACGCCGACGGCAATGCACGCATGTCGGTAGCGGTGTCGTTGTCGCAGCCCCTGGACGGCGCCGGGCGCCAGTCCTGGCTGGCCGTGGCCAAGGCCCTGGTGGCAGCGATGCTGGACGCGCCACGGGCGCAGGCGCGCATCGTCTCGCTGGAAAAATCCAAGCGCCTGCAACAGGCGCTGTATGAAATCGCCGACCTGGCCAGCGCCGACCTGGAAATGCCGGAAATGTTGCGCCGCATCCACGCTGTGGTCGGGTCGCTGATGTATGCCGACAACTGCTACATCGTGCTTTACGACGATCAGCGCCGCAGCGTCCGCTTCCTGCATTTCGTCGACGAGCGCGACACCTACGTCGCCGATCCGGATCGCGAGTACACCGAAGCGGACATGCCCGGCAGCATGACTTTCGCGTTGTTGCGCCATGGCCAGCCGGTGCGCGGCCCATCCACCGCGGTTTGCCAGAAACTGGGGGTGCCGCATGACTCGTCGAGCGGGCCGGACAGCCTCGACTGGCTGGGCGTGCCGATGCGGCGCGAAGATCGAGTCTGCGGCGCCATCGTGGTGCAGAGCTACGATACGCCCGCGAGTTACGCGGACGAGGACCGCGCCCTGCTGGGCTACGTGGCCCAGCACATCCTGACCGCGCTGGATCGCAAGCATGCCCACGTCGACCTCGAACGCCGCATCGAGGCGCGTACACATGAACTGCAACGCACCAACCGCGAATTGCAGGCGGAAGTGCTGGAACGAAAACGTGCCGAGAAGCTGCAGCGGGCGTTGTTCCACATCGCCGAGCTGGCGATCGTCTCCGAGACCCTCGAGCACTTCTACGCCGACGTGCATGCGGTGGTGGATGACCTGATCTATGCGCGCAATTTCTACATTGCGCTGCTCTCGGAAGATGGCGAGACCCTGCAGTTCCCGTATTCGATCGACGAACACGATTCGATGCGCAAGTCGCGCAAGCTGACCAACGGCCTGACCGAATTCGTCATCAGCACGCGCAAGCCGCTGCTGGCGGACCGTGGAGCGATCGACGACTTGGGCCGGCAGGGCAAGGTGCTGCAGCATGGCCCGCCCGCCTACAGTTGGCTGGGCGTGCCGCTGTTCGCGGGCGACGACGTGGTAGGCGCGGTGGTGGTGCAAAGCTATTCCGCCGACGTCCGCTTCACCCCGCACGACCAGAGCCTGCTGAGTTTCGTCGCCCACAACATCGGCAACGGCCTGGCCCGGCAGCGTGCCCAGGAACACCTGCGCGCCGCACATGCCGAGCTGGAGCGCCGGGTCGACGCGCGTACCCACGAACTGGCCGAGACCAATACCAAGCTGCAAGCGCAGATGGGCGAACGCCTGCGCGCCGAACAGCGCCTTACCCACCAGGCCACTCATGACGGGCTGACCGGGCTGCCCAACCGGCCGCACCTGCTGGACCGGCTCGCCGCAGCGATCGATCGCGCGCGCCATGGCGATGGCCAGGCCTTCGCGGTGCTGTTCCTGGACCTGGACCGCTTCAAGCTGGTCAACGACAGCATCGGCCATGCCGCGGGCGATGAGCTCCTGATCGAAGTGGCGCGGCGCATCACCAGCACGGTGCGCAGCCACGACGTGGTGTCGCGGCTGGGCGGAGACGAATTCGCGATCCTGATCGAGTACGCCGACGGGCTGGAAAACGCGCGCGATCTTTCCCAGCGCATCCTCGCTGTGCTGGGTCGGCCGATGTGGGTGGCGGGGCGCGAACTGTTCCCCTCGGCCAGCCTGGGTATCGCTGCGTGGCACCCACGCTATCGCAATGGCGAGGAGCTGTTGCGCGATGCCGATGCCGCGATGTACCGCGCCAAGGCTGAGGGCCGCGATCGTTACGCGGTGTTCGACGAGGCCATGCGCGAAGCGGCGATGCAGAGCCTGGACCTGGAAGCCGACCTGCGCCGGGCCATCAACAACCGCGATTTCCTGCCGTTCTACCAACCGATCACGCGCCTGAGCGACGGCGCCATCATCGGCCACGAGGCGTTGCTGCGCTGGAAGCACGAGCGCCGCGGCCTGCTGCTGCCGGCCGATTTCATCAGCCTGGGTGAGGACAGTGGCCTCATTGAGCAGGTGGACTGGTTGCTGTACGAGCAGGTAGTCGCCAGGTTGGCGCGCGGCGGAGAAGGCTATATCTCGGTGAATGTCTCCCCGCGGCATTTCCGTTCCCCGGATTTCGCCGACCGTCTGCTGTCACTGTTCGACGTGGCAGGTACGGATCCATCGCGCATGCGCGTGGAGATCACCGAGGTAGCGCTGCTCGACGACGCGCCGCGCACCCTGCGCACCCTGCGGACTCTGCGCCAGCACGGCATCCTGGCGCAGCTGGACGATTTCGGCACCGGCTTCTCGGCCTTGTCGTACCTGCATCGCTTCCCGATCTCGGTGCTGAAGATCGACCGCAGTTTCATCGCCGGCATTGGCGGCGAGGGCAGGCCGGAAAGTCTGGCGCTGGTGCGCGCGATCCTGGCGCTGGCCGGCACCCTGGGCATCGACACCATCGCCGAAGGGATCGAAACCGAAGAGCAACGGCAGGCATTGGTCGAACTGGGTTGCAGCCATGGCCAGGGCTACCTGCTGGGACGGCCCGCTGCGGATATCGGCGGTGTAGGAGCGACGTAAGTCGCGACCGCCGTGGACCTGGAGTTCAAGAAGACCTGTCGCAGCACCTCATTGCCAAGGTCGCGACTTACGTCGCTCTGCATGCTGCCCGCACTTCCTTGTGCGGGCAGCGTGGGCATCATTCACCGGCGATGGCCGGCGTGCCGCCCTCACGGGACACGATCTGCCGGGCCTGGGTGACCAGTTCCAGGAACTCCCTGCGCAGGCCGTAGGGATCGTCGCCTTCGGCACCGCGTGCGGCGTTGCCAACGTCGCTCCAGCTCCAGTTCCCGACATGCGTGCCGCCGCGCAGCAGGTCGGCATAGGCCGCAACGGCGCTGGCGAAGCGGAACGACTGACTGGGACGGGTCGTCAGCGATGAACGCAGGATCGGGGTTTCGATCAGGCGGCTGGCATCGGCAGACGGCAGCTTGTAGCGCAGACGCAGGTGGGCCAGTTCGTCGGTGTCGCCACCGCTAGAAGCTTTCTCCTTGCCATAGCGCAGTGGCGGCAGGCGATCGGCGCCCGATCCTGCAAGGGTGATCTCGTACAACGCGGTGACCTCATGGCCGGCGCCGATATCGCCGGCATCGACCTTGTCGTTGGCGAAATCCTCGCGGTTGAGCAGGCGGTTTTCGTAGCCGACCAGGCGGTATTCGGACACCTGCACCGGATTGAACTCGACCTGGATCTTGACGTCTCGGGCGATGGTCAGCAGGGTCGCCTGCATCTCCTCCACCAGTACCTTGCGCGCTTCCTGCGGCGTGTCGATGTAGGCATGGTTGCCATCGCCCACGTCGGCGAGGCGTTCGGCCATCGCGTCGTTGTAGTTGCCCTGGCCGAAGCCCAGCGTGGTCAGGGCGACACCCGACTGGCGCTGGTCGCCGACCAGGGTTTCCAGTGCCTCCTGGCTGACGGTGCCGACGTTGAAATCGCCGTCGGTGGCCAGGATCACGCGGTTGACGCCGTTCTTGACGAAAGCCTGCTTGGCCATCGTATAGGCCAGGCGAATGCCATCGCCGCCGTTGGTGCTGCCGCCCGCCTGAAGCCGGTCCAGCGCCCCCAGGATTTCCTCATGACGATCGCCGGGCGTGGGCGGCAATACCAGTCCGGCCGATCCGGCGTAGACCACGATCGATACCCGATCCTGTTCGCGCAGCTGCGGCACCAGCATCGAGAACGCCTGCTTCAGCAGCGGCAGCTTGTCAGACGAATCCATCGAGCCCGAGGTGTCGATCAGGAATACGAGGTTCGAAGGCGGCAGCGTGGCCTTGGGCACGTCGTAGCCTTTTATCCCGATCATCAGTAGCTGGCGCTGGCTGCTCCATGGCGCCGCGGCCAGTTCGGTGGTAACGCGGAACGGGACATTGCGATTGGCAGGCGCGGGATGCTGGTAGCTGAAATAATTGATGAACTCTTCCGCGCGCACCGAATCGGCAGGCGGACGGGCGCCATCGCGCAGCATGCGGCGTACGTTGCTGTAGCTGCCGGTATCGACATCGACCGAGAAGGTGGAAACCGGCTGCTCGCTGGTGCGGTGCACCGGATTATCGGTGCGTTCTTCGTATTTTTCGGTATTGGCGGGCTGGGCGTGGATCCGCGGCGGCGCGACCGCGAGATAGGCGTCATTGGCCATTGCGGCGTAACCGCTCTGGGCGAGTGCGGGAGGCGCGGCCGGTGCGGGCATGTACGCAAGCGATTTGGCAGCTGCGTTGGCCGACTGCCGCTGCTCCATGTCCGCGCGACGCAGGCGAGTGCCGGTGACCTCAACCCGATCCAGCGTGGTTGATTCTTCGAGGGCAGGTTCTGCCGCGGGGACTTCGGTGGTCGAGGGATTGGATTTGCAGGCGGCTATCAGGGCGACAGTCGCCAATGTGGCGACGAACAGGGCATTGCGGGGCAGGCGGCGTTGCATGGCGGTTCTCCCGTGGTGGACGGGGAGTACAACGCGGCAAGTTCGGAAGTGGGGTTAAGTATCTGCTCATGGCCCGAAGAAAAACGCCCGCAACCGGAGTTGCGGGCATTTGATTCCAAGCGTGGATCCGAGGCCTAGAACTTGAAGTCGACCTTGGCGTAGTAATAACCACCGTTGATGCCGAACGGCAGCGTTTCCCAGCCGTAGGTGAAGCCCAGCTGCGGGAACGGGAATCCTCCCGTTTCGTCCCACTTGTCCGGATAGGTGTCCAGCAAATTGTTGCCGCCGATGGTGAAGGTCAGCTTGTCGGTGGCCCGGAACGCAACCGCTGCGTCGAACAGGGTTGCCCCGTCCCACTTCTGGTAGACGCCGGTGAAGCCCTGGCCGGCCACCGAGCCGAAGTAGTTGGCACGCGCGGTCCAGTCCCACCTGCCGATGTGGTACACGCTCTGGAACACGTGGCGCTGGCGCGGTTGACCCTGCTCGACCAGGACCACCTGGGCATCGTCGAACAACGCCGCGGCCGGCAGGATCGCCGATTGCGAGCGTCGTTCGGTGACCTCGGTCTTGTTGAAATGCAGCAACGCGGTCAGGTCCAGCGTACCGGCGCCGACCTCGTTGTTGTACTGGGCGACGACGTCGACGCCGCGCGTGCGGGTATCGATGGCGTTGGTGAAGAACGTGGCCTGGCCCACGTTGAAGGGCGCCAGGATCGCGCGGATCGGGCAGTTGGAGTTGTCGGGCAGGCAGCCCGCCGCCGGTTCCGGGTTGATGTTGCTGGAGAAGATGATGCGGTCGTCGATGTCGATCTGGAACACGTCGGCCGTCAAGCTGAAGTGCTCGTTCGGCTTCCACACCAAGCCCAACGTGGCGCTGGTGGACTCTTCTTCCTTCAGCGGCTCGATGCCGAAGGCACGCGTCACGGCGCTATCCTGGCGCGAGGTGATGGTGTCGACCAGCTGGCCGGTGTTCGCATCGATGTTGGTCGAGCGCTGGCTGAAGAACAACTGCTGCACGCTCGGCGCACGGAAGCCGGTGGACACCGTGCCGCGCAGGGCGAAGGCTTCGCTCGCGTCCCAGCGCGCGGACAGCTTGCCGATGGTGGTGTTGCCGAAGTCCGAGTAATCCTCGAAGCGTAGCGCGGCACCCACCGAGAAGTTGGACGCCAGCTTGGTTTCCGCATCCACGTACAGGCCGTAGTTGTGCCGCCCTTCGTCCACTGCTTCGAGCGGCGAATAGCCCGGGAAGCCCTGGATGCCTGGAGCGGCCGAACCACCGTTCTGGTTGAAGATCGGAATCAGCGGGTTGTTGGTGCGGCCATAGGCGTACGAGACGGGGTCACCGGCCTGGATCTGGTAGTTTTCGCGGCGGTATTCGGCACCGGTGGCCAGGTACAGCAGCTCGTCGCCCACGCCCCAGTCGAGGGTGCCGCGGAAATCCAGGTTGAAGGTGGTCTGGTCGAAGATCAGCGTGCCGGTGTCGGCGCTGGTCGGCGACTCTCCATAGATGCCGTTGGCCGCATCGACGCCATCGAGCGGCTCGTACCACCAGCTGACGTTCAGGGAGTTGCGCTCGTGGTAGCCGAATTTGCTGCGGCCATGGTTGACCGATACATCCATGTCCCAGATGTCGCCTATCGGCATGCGGTAGCCCGCGGCGAGCGAACCGTCCTCCACCGTGGTGATGATGTTGGGCAGGAAGCCGTCCGGGTACACCTCCGGCACCGTGCGGTCGTCGCCGGCGCTGCGGAAGAAACCGGAGGAATCGCCTTCGCGCTTGGACAGACCGCCGAACCAGTACAGTTCGCCCGTGCCGACCGGCAGCGCGCCGTTGAGCCAGAGGTATGCGTCGGTGGAATCGGCATCGCCAATGCGCTGGGTCACGCGTGGGGGGGCCACGCGCAGCGTGTCCGGACCGGCGCGGTTGGTTTCGCCGCGGTCGCGGTATTCCGCGGTGAGGTTGAGGTAACCCTCCTCGCCGAGCTTGAAGCCGGTGTTGACGCCGCCGTGCAACACCTCGCCATCGCCTTCGTAGGTCTGGCCGGCCTCGAAGTGGACCGAAGTCTCGCCGGTGCTCTTCTTCAGGATGATGTTGATCACGCCGGCGATCGCATCCGAGCCGTACTGCGCGGCGGCGCCGTCGCGCAGCACTTCTATGCGTTCGACGGCGGAGAGCGGGATCGCGTTGATGTCGGTGCCGGCGGTGCCGCGGGAAATGGTCTGCTGGATATTGACCAGCGCCTGCTGGTGGCGGCGCTTGCCGTTGACCAGCACCAGCACCTGGTCGGCGCCTAGCGCGCGCAAGGTGGCCGGGCGGATGATGTCGGTACCGTCGCTGATGGTGGTACGCGAGAAGTTGAAGCTGGGCTCCAGCAGCTGCAGGATCTGGCCGATTTCCATCGCGCCTGTGGCGTTGAGTTCCTCATTGCTGATGACATCGACCGGTGCCGCGGTTTCCTCGGCAGTGCGGCCGCGCACGCGCGTGCCGATCACCTGGACAGCATCCAGGTCCTTGGCGACGGGTGCGGACGGCGTGGACTCCTGGGCGAATGCCGGCAGGGCGAGCATCAGGCCCAGGCTGAGGATGGTAAAGCGGGGAGCGGCAGAGGTGGACCGGAGCGTGCGGCGGCGTGCGTGTGGTTTTTTGGACATAGTTCCCCCAATGGAATGAGTGCGGTCAAGACGCCCCTTCGCGTCGAGTCGCATGGCGTGCCATGGCAACCTGATGCGAGTAATAACATTTCCGCAACAATTAGTACTGGGATACGAGGCAGGAAACGAGCAGGAAACCGGTGTATGCGCGGTTACGTTTCGTTGGTAACGTTTACATGGATGCGCAGCGACTTGCCCGATGCAGGGTTCCGCTATTTCAGGTACCAGATTCTTCGACGCGCACCTTCAAGGTACCGTCGTGGAGACGTGCGGCGAGCCGATCGCCCGGTGTCGTCTGCCGCACGCTGCGCACGATGTGGCCAGCGTCGTCCTGCAGGATGGAATAGCCGCGCGCGATGGTCGCCAGCGGACTTACGGCTTCGAGCGAACGCGCCAGTCCGCGCAGCTCCAGGGCGTCGCGTTGCAAGGTGCGGGCAGTGGCGGCTTGTGCCCGTTGCGCCAACGACAGCAGGCTTTCCTGCAAGCCCGACACGCGTCGTTGCGGCTGGTTGGATCGCAATACGGCGGCGGCATGGCGCAATGAGGCGTGGCGCCGTTCCAACTGTTCACGCCACGCGGACTCCAGCCGTCGATGCGCATCCAACCGACGTCGCTGCAGCAGTTGCAGACGCGCCTGCGGACGCATGGCTTGCAGGCGTAATACGGCGCGGTCGGCGCGTTGCATCGACTGGCGCAGCGACTGCAACTGCAACGCCGACATGCGGCGTTGCAGTCCCTGCAGGCGCGTGACCAGATCGATCCGGTTGGGAACCAGCAGTTCGGCAGCGACCGAGGGAGTGGGCGCGCGCAGGTCGGCGGCGAAGTCGGCGAGGCTGAAGTCGGTTTCGTGGCCCACTGCCGATACCACCGGCACCGGAGAAGCGGCGATCGCGCGCGCCAGCTGCTCGTCGTTGAATGCCCACAGGTCTTCCAGCGAACCGCCGCCGCGCGTGAGCAGCAGCACGTCATAGCGTCCGGAAGCCGTCGCACGCTTCAGCATCGCGGTGATCTGTGCCGCGGCGGCCTCGCCCTGCACCTGCACCGGCAACACGTCCACTTCCAGCAACGGGAAGCGCCGCGCCAGTACGCTCAATACGTCGCGCACCGCCGCGCCCGTGGGTGACGTGATGACGCCCAGGCGTCGCACATGCGCGGGCAAGGGGCGCTTGCGTTCCGCGTCGAACAACCCTTCCGCGGCCAGCTTGGCCTTCAGTTCCTCGAATGCGCGCCGCAGCGCGCCTTCGCCGGCTTCCTCCAGGTGGTCCAGCACCAGCTGGTAGTCGCCGCGCGCCTCGTACAGGGTCAGGCGCCCGCGTCCGAGCACGCGCAGGCCCTCGCGCGGCACGAACTTCAGCCACTGGCTCTTGGGCTTGAACATCGCGCACTTCACCTGCGCGCGCGCGTCCTTCAGGGTGAAATACAGGTGCCCGGACGCCGGCCGGGTGACGTTGCCCAGTTCCGCCTCCACCCAGACCAGCGGAAATGCGCTTTCCAGCAGGTCGCGTGCCAG
>JAKFDG010000435.1:0-9659 GCA_036677285.1 Pseudoxanthomonas sp. | reverse complement strand
GCTGGATGCGGACCACGCGGTGGACCTGGCCCTGGCCTGCGAAGCGGCGGGCCGGGAATCCGATGCGCGCATCACCAATTCGGATGGCACTTCGGTCGGCAGCGGCGAAAGCCTCTCCGTCTACGCCAACTCGCATGGGTTCGTCGGTCGCGACCGCAGTACCCAGCATTCCATCGGTTGCGCGTTGATCGCCGGCCAGGGCGAGGACATGCAACGCGATGGCTGGTACAGCACCGCGCTTGCGCGCGACGACCTGGAAGCGCCGGTCGCGATAGGACGCCATGCCGCTGAGCGCACGATTGCGCGCATGTCGCCACGCTCGCTGCCTACTGGCGAATACCCGGTGCTGTTCGCCGCGGAAGTCGCGCGTTCGCTGATCGGGCATTTGCTGGGTGCGGTGTCCGGCGGCGCGCTGTACCGGCGGGCCAGCTTCCTGCTGGACCATGCCGGCAAGCGGATCTTCCCGGACTGGTTCTCCATCGAGGAACAGCCGTTGTTGCAGCGCGGGCTGCGTTCGGCGGCCTTCGATGCCGAAGGGGTGGCCACGCGCGAGTCGCCGCTGGTGCGCGATGGCGTGCTGCAGCGCTACGTGCTGGGCAGTTATTCGGCACGCAAGCTCGGCCTGCAGACCACGGCGAACGCGGGCGGGGTGCACAACCTGAAAGTCGCCGCGAATGCGGGCGGTTTCGACGAACTGCTGCGCGGCCTTCCGCGCGGCCTGCTGGTGACCGAACTGATGGGGCAGGGCGTGAATCCGGTGACCGGCGATTATTCACGCGGCGCTGGCGGCTTCTGGATAGAGGACGGCGCCATCGCCTATCCGGTGGACGGCATCACCATCGCCGGCAACCTCAAGGACATCTTCGCCAATATCGAAGCGGTGGGCAGCGACGTGGACCCGCGTTCGCATATCCGCACAGGCTCCATTCTTGTCGGGAAGATGACCGTCGCGGGCGATGAGTGAAGCCCGCGGCCAGTGATCCGGGCGCGCGGCGGCGCGTTCTTGGTGACGAGGGCGCCAGCTTCCGCGCGGCGCGGCCGGATGACCGTCGCGGGTGGGGATTGACGTTCATTGACATGAGTGCCCCGCGCCCTGAAAGTGGCGCGGCAGTAGTCACGGCCGATCCCATCCATTCCATCCACCTTGCAAGGGGATTTCAAAGATGAGCGAGTTCGACAACATGACCACGCCGCCGCCGGCGCCTACGGGAGACGCTCCCCAGGAAGAACGGACCCTGGCGCTGGTGGCCCACCTGCTCGGCATCATTTCCTGGTTCGTGGGGCCACTGATCATCTGGCTGATCAGCAAGGACGATCCGGCCAAAAGCTTCGTGACCGATCAATCCAAGGAAGCGCTGAACTTCCAGATCACCATCACCATTGCCTTCGTCCTGGCCTTCATCCTGATGGCCATCACCTTCGGCATCCTGTTCTTCCTGCCGGCCCTGGTCGGAATCGCGAATCTGATCTTCTGCATCCTGGGCGGCATCAAGGCCAACAACGGCGAAGCCTACCGCTATCCGTTCGCGCTGCGCCTGATCAAGTAGTCGATGGCAAGTCCCGCACGAAGGCCCGGCTTGCCCGGGCCTTCGTCGTTTCACAGGGTTCAATGCGTCCGATGTATGGCCAGCTTGCCCAAGGCCCACAACGCCGTCGCATGCTTGCGGAAGGGCGCCAGCGCGTCGTGCATGACCATGTCCAGTTCCCTCAGCTTGGCCTTCGCGCCATCCATGCCGAGCAACCCGGGATAGGTGGATTTGGCCTGCGCCGCATCCTTGCCTGCGGTCTTGCCGAGTTGTTCGGAACTCGATTCCACGTCCAGGATGTCGTCGCGTACCTGGAAGGCCAGTCCCAGCGCATCGGCGAACGTGTCAAGGAGCCGGAGGGTTTCCTCGTCGGCGCTGCCGCTCAGCGCACCCATGCGCACGGAGGCGCGGATCAGCGCCCCGGTCTTCAGGCGATGCATGTGCTCCAGGTCGGTCAGGGTCTGCAGCTGGCCGGTGGCATCGACGTCCAGCGCCTGGCCACCGCACATGCCGGCAGCGCCCGCGGCGGTACTCAGCGCGCGCAACCACGCCACGCGCAATCCGGACGCGACCGGGGCTTCCGTCAGCACTTCGAACGCAAGCGCTTGCAGGGCATCCCCCGCGAGGATCGCGGTGGCTTCGTCGAATGCCACGTGCACGGTGGGCTGGCCGCGACGCATGGCGTCGTTGTCCATCGCAGGCAGGTCGTCGTGCACCAGGGAATAGGCGTGGATCAATTCCACTGCGGTGGCCGGCGCATCCAGCCAGCGCTCGTCGGTGTGGAACACGGCGCCAGCGGCATAGACCAGCAACGGGCGGATGCGCTTGCCTCCGCCCAGCACCGCGTGGCGCATGGCGGCATGCAGGCGCAGCCGGGGCAGGGAAGCCGAGGGCAGCGTGTGGACGAGGGCGGTTTCGACGCGTTGCGCCCAGCGCGCGAACGGCGCTTCAGTTTCCATCGGGTATTGGCGCGAAGGGTTCGGAAGTCCCGGGCTGTTCCGGGTCGCTGAGCAGGCGCACGCGCAGTTCGGCCTGTTCCAGCGCGGCCTGGCAACGGCGATACAGGCCCACGCCGCGTTCATAGGCGGCGAGCGACTCTTCCAGGCTCATCTCGCCATGCTCCATCTTCTCGACGAGTTGCTCCAGTTCGTCCAGCGACTGCTCGAAATGGGCGACCGGCGAAGCTTCGGGGGTGTTCTTCTTGGCCATGGACGAAGTTTGCGGACGCTGGCGGGATTGGTCAACGTGCGTGGGTCAGGCGCCGCGCGACCAGCACAGGCGTGCGCCTTGTGCGCACAGCCAGGCGTCGAAACGTGCCGAATAGGCCAGGTCCCCCGCCGCGCAGAGTTCACCCCCGGCGTCCGCCAGCAAGGGCAGGCGCGCGCGCGTCCACGGCGGAACCTCGAGTTCCTGCAGCAGATGCTTCAATGCATGCGAGTGGTCCCGGCCAGGCAGGACGATGCGTTCGCCACCTTGACGCGCGAAGACACGCAGGGAGGATGGAAACGAGGTTGTGCCTTCCAGGCAGAGGCTGTCCCCGCCGGGCAGCGGCAGCGGCTGGCTGCCATCCCATTCGACCTGCCAATCGGTCGGCAAGGGCTCGCGATAACGCTCCGCATACAGCAGGTCGCGCCAACGTTCGATCACCACGTCGCGCCACTCGAATCGCGCATTGGCGTCTTCGCGCGCGGGCAGCAGGTCGGACTCGATATGCGCGACACCTTCGCCTGGCAACGGCGGGAAACCGAGATCGGCGATCCAGCGCCGCAACACCCGCGCCCGACGCGTCGGTGCCAGGGTCTGCAACGCGCACACGGACAACGTCTGCGGATCGGCGGTACCCGCCATGGCGAGCGCCTGTGCATCCGTTTCCTGAAGGAGTTCCACGGCATCGGCATTCAGCCATGCGCTGCGCGCGAAGGCAGCGCCGGCATGCGGCCAGCGTTCGCGCAACAGCGGCAGGATCCGCTGGCGCAGGAAGTTGCGATCGTGCTCGATATCCTCGTTGCTGGGATCGTCGAGCCACGACAACCCATGCTGTTGCGCGTGGGCGAGCAGGTCGTCGCGCGATCTATCCAGCAACGGACGCCAATGCCAGCCGCCGGCGAACTTGCGCCACGGCCGCATCGCCGCCAGTCCGTCGGGGCCGGAACCGCGCAGGGCGCGCAGCAGGAAGGTTTCCGCCTGGTCATCGCGGTGGTGCGCGGTGACCAGCACCTCGTGTTCATGCAATCCGTTTTCGAAGGCCGCATAACGCGCCTTGCGCGCTGCCGCTTCCAGGCCATCGCCGCTGTTGCGATCCACCACGGCGTTGACGGTGCTCAAGGTGATATCAAGCGCATCGCAGAACCTTTGGCAGTGCCTTGCCCAGTCATCGGCATGCGCTTGCAAACCATGGTGGATGTGGATGGCACGCAGTCCTTGCCTGCGGGTACCGGCGTCCTGCGACAAGGCATGCAGCAGGGTGGTGGAATCCAGCCCGCCGCTGAAGGCCACGAGCAACGGCGACGGGCCGATGGGTGGCAGGGCTGACCGGAGCAAGGCAGGAGCGCGGGTGTTGGGCATGCGGGGATGCTAACGGCCCGGGCCAATCGTTGCACTGGGACGGTTCAGCGCAGTTGGGCCAGTTCGCGCTTCGCCCGTTCTATCCAGTCGCGTTGCTCGCGCCGGTAATACTTCGGTGCGGCGTCGGAGCGGGTCAGGATCTCGTTGAACACTTCCCTGGCCTTGCGGGTGTCGCCGCTCCGCAGCAGCAACAAGCCATAGCGGGCGCGGGCTTCCTCACCCGGGAAGCCGTTCGCGACGTTCTCATACTCATGCAACGCGGCCTGCATGTCGCCGCTATCCTCGACGGCGCGCGCGTACAGCAAATGGCCTTCGCTTGAGCGGTACTTCGGATTTGCGGCGATCAGGGCATCCAGGGTGCCGCGCGCCTGTTGCGCCTGGCCCAGGCCGAATTGCGCCTTGGCCAGGCCAAGCATCAGGTCGGGATCGGTCGCGTAAAGCCCTTTCAACGCGCCTTGGTAAAGCTCGGCCGCCTGTGCGTGATCCCCGCTGCGCAGGCTTTCCTCGGCCAGGCGGCGGCGGTTGGCCTGGGTGTCGGACAGACCGAAGTGGCGGCTGGCATCGCGCCTCTGGCGATCGGGATCGACCCGGTCCTTCATCTTGCGCACCACCCGTCGGGCACCGGGCCCGTTACGCAGGTCGGGCACGATCTCGGCGATGAAATAGATCAGCACCGCGAGGAAGGAAAAGGCCAGCAGGATGAAGATCCAGTACATCGGCCGGCCCGTGCGGACGACGTGCACGCAACAGGCGACCTGCAACAGTATCGATAACAGCAGGACAGGACTCATGCAGTTCCCTTGCGATTGCGGATCAGGCCGCTTCGTAAGCCCCGTACCCACGCAGCCGCTGGTAGCGCCGCTTGAGCAATTCGTCTATCGGCAACTGCTCCAGCGCATCCAGTTCGTTGAGCAGCACCGCCTTCAGGCGCGTGGCCATCTGCCGCGGGTTGCGGTGCGCGCCGCCGATCGGTTCGCGCACGACCTTGTCCACCAGGCCCAGCGACAACAGGCGCTTGGCGGTGATGCCGAGTTGCTCGGCGGCGTCCTTGGCCTTGTCGGCCGACTTCCACAGGATCGAGGCGCAGCCCTCCGGCGAGATCACCGAGTAAGTGCCGTACTCCAGCATCAGGGTGCGGTCGCCCACGCCGATCGCCAGTGCACCGCCGGAGCCGCCTTCGCCGATCACCGTGCAGATGATCGGCACCTTCAGCTCGGCCATTTCCATCAGGTTGCGGGCGATGGCCTCGGACTGGCCGCGTTCCTCCGCGCCCACGCCGGGGTAGGCGCCGGGGGTGTCGATGAAAGTCAGCAACGGCAGCTTGAAGCGCTCGGCCAGCTTCATCAGGCGCAGCGCCTTGCGATAACCCTCGGGGCGCGGCATGCCGAAATTGCGCGCGATCTTGCTCTTGGTGTCGCGGCCCTTCTGGTGGCCGATGATGACCACGCTGCGCCCGTCGATGCGGCCCAGGCCGCCGACGATGGCGGCATCGTCGGCGAAGGCGCGGTCGCCGGCGAGCTCCTGGAATTCATCGCAGAAGACGCGGATGTAATCCAGGGTGTAGGGCCGGGCCGGATGGCGGGCCAGCTGCGAAACCTGCCAAGGACTCAGGTCGCGGAAGATCTGGGCGGTGCGGACCCGCAGCTTGTCCTGCAGGGCATGCACTTCGGCGTCGATATTGACCGCCGGCCCGGTGCTGGCGCTGCGCAGATCCTGGATCTTGGCTTCCAGGTCGGCGATGGGTTGTTCGAAATCCAGGTAATTCGGGTTCATTTATGGACTGCGGACCGGAAAGGGGGGAGTTTAGCCGAATGGCGGCGGCAGGCCCGTACGCCCCGGTAGGGCGGATGGAGTTGCGTCCTTCTCCCTGCGAAGCGGGGAGAAGGTGCCGAAGGCGGATGAGGGGCGAGCGGAGGGAGGAACTATCGGTACCCGATCAAGCTTCATGATTCGCAAGTACACCGCTCACCCGGCCCCCGACTAATGCATTCGGGGGCAGGCTCTGTCGGCCACCGTCTCCCCGCGCTGCGGGGCGAGGGACGCTTTATTCTTCGGTAGCTAGTTCACCCACGGCCGGCTGATGGCGACCTTCACCGTGCGTACCCCGGGCTGCGCACGCAGGGCGTCCAGCAATTCCGCATCCACCCGTACCGACTTGGGACCATTCAAGTCCAGCACGCCGGCTACGCCGCGCTCCCCGGATTTCAGCAGAAGATCCAGTCGCAAGGGAGTCGCCCCGGGACGGTGCTTGGCCAGCAGGCCATCGATCCGGTCCCACAGGCCCGGCACGCGCAGGTCGAGGCGCAGCGACAGGCGTTGCGCATGTTGCGCGCACAGTTGCGCGTAGTCCCAGCAGTGGCGCACACGCAGGCTGAAGCCGCCGCTGAATTCATCCTCGCGCAGGCCGCCCTGGATCACCAGGATCCGATCGCGGGTCAGCAGCGGCCCCAACTGGCTCATGGCCTCGGCGAACACGCCGCATTCGATCCGCCCACGGCCATCTTCCAGTTGCACGAACATCTGGTTGTCGCCCTTGCGCCGGGTCGAAACCACCTGGCCGGCGATCACCACGCTCACTTCCGGGCGCCAGCCCTTCTTCTCGGCCTGCGATGCCGAACTCCACAGCTTGTCGAGCTCGCCCAGGTCGGTGCCGACCAGCGCGCGCAGGTCGTCGCGGTACGGATCCAGCGGATGGCCGCTGAGGTAGTGCCCCAGGGTGTCGCGTTCGCCGGCGAGCTTCTGCGACAGCGGCCATTCGTCGGTTTCGGTCAATACCACTTCCAGCGCGGGCGCGGCGTCGACGCCGCCGAACAGGGAAACCTGCCCGGCCTCGCGCTCCTTCGCCAGCTGGTCGGTGGCCTTCACCACTTCCGGCAATTGCAGCATCAGCGACGCACGGTTCCTGCCGAGCGCATCCAGTGCGCCGGCATTGACCAGCGCCTCGAGCGCACGGCGATTGAGCTTGGACGAATCCACGCGTTTGCAGAAATCCAGCAGGGAGTGGAAGTTGCCGCCCTGCGCGCGCTCGTCGGCGATCGCCTCGCAGGCGCCGCGGCCGACGCCCTTGATCGCGCCCAGTCCATAGCGCACCGTACGCGGATCGGTGGCCACGAACATGTATTCGGAGGCATTGACCTCCGGCGGCAGCACGACCAGTTCCAGCGTGCGGCATTCGTCGAGGAAGGCCACGACCTTGTCGGTCTTGTCCATGTCCGAGGACAGCGTGGCGGCCATGAACTCTGCCGGGTAGTGCTTCTTCAGCCACGCGGTCTGGTAGGCGACCAGCGAATAGGCCGCGGCGTGCGACTTGTTGAAGCCGTAGCCGGCGAACTTCTCCATCAGGTCGAAGATCTCGTCGGCCTTGCGCTGGCCCACGCCGTCCTTGCCCGCGCCCTCGCGGAAGATCTCGCGGTGCTTGGCCATCTCGGCCGGCACCTTCTTGCCCATCGCGCGGCGCAGCAGGTCGGCGCCGCCCAGCGAGTAGCCGCCGACGATCTGCGCCATCTGCATGACCTGCTCCTGGTAGACCATGATGCCGTAGGTCTCCTTGAGCATCACCTCGGTGCGCGGGTCGGGATACTCGAACTGCTCGCGCCCGTGCTTGCGCTCGACGAACGAGGGGATCATGTCCATCGGGCCGGGTCGGTACAGCGCGTTCAGCGCGATCAGGTCCTCGAAGCGGTCGGGCTTGGCTTCCTTCAGGGCCCGGCGCATGCCCGAGGATTCGAACTGGAACACCGTGCCGGTGTTGCCGTTGGCGAAGATGTCGCGATAGACGCTGGCGTCGTCCAGCGGGATCGTGGTGATGTCCACCGGCGGCAGTCCCGCGCGCGCGTGGCGCGCGTTGATCGCCTTCACCGCCCAGTCGATGATGGTCAGCGTGCGCAGGCCGAGGAAGTCGAACTTCACCAGGCCCACGGCTTCGACGTCGTCCTTGTCGAACTGGGTCACCGGGTTCCTGCCGCGCGCGCCTTCGTCGTGTTCGGCGAACAGCGGGCAGAAGTCCGACAACGGGGTGGGCGCGATCACCACGCCGCCGGCGTGCTTGCCGGCGTTGCGGGTCAGGTCCTCGAGTTCGCGCGCCAGGTCGATCAGGTCGCGCACGTCGTCTTCGTCGCGGTAACGGTCGATCAGCTCCTGCGACGCCATGTCGCCCTTGCCTTCGCCCATCGCGTCCTTCAGGGTCACGCCGAGCGTGGTCGGGATGAGCTTGGCCACCCCGTCGACCAGGCCGTACGGGAAGCCGAGCACGCGCCCCGCATCGCGGACCACGGCCTTGGCCGCCATCGTGCCGTAGGTGATGATCTGGCTGACCCGGTCGCGGCCGTACTTGGCGGCGACGTAGTCGATCACCTCGTCGCGACGGTCCATGCAGAAGTCGATGTCGAAGTCGGGCATCGACACGCGTTCCGGGTTGAGGAACCGCTCGAACAGCAGGCCGTACGGCAGCGGGTCCAGGTCGGTGATCTGCAGCGCCCACGCCACCAGCGAACCGGCGCCGGAGCCGCGGCCCGGTCCGATCGGGATGTCGTGGTTCTTCCCCCACTGGATGAAGTCGGCCACGATCAGGAAGTAGCCGGGGAACCCCATCTTGCAGATCGTGTCGAGCTCGAAGTCCAGCCGCGCGACGTAATCCTCGCGCGTGTGGCCGGGCGCCAGCGGGCACTTCTCCAGCCGCGCGGCGAGGCCGGCGTGCGACTGGCTGCGGATCCAGCTGTCCAGCGTCTCCTGCTCCGGCACCGGATAGGCGGGCAGGAAATAGTTGCCCAGCCGCATCTCCAGGTTGCAGCGTTGCGCGAGCGCCCAGGTGTTGTCGATCGCATCGGGCACGTCGGCGAACAGCGCGGCCATGTCCGCGGCCGACTTCAGGTATTGCTCGGGGCTGTACTCGTGTGGCCGCTTGGGGTCGTCGAGCACGCGCCCGGTGGAAATGCACACGCGCGCCTCGTGCGCGTCGTAGCCCTCGCGATCGAGGAAGCGCACGTCGTTGGAGGCGATGAGCGGAAGCCCGCGCGCAGCGGCGGCATGCAGGGCGAAGGCGTTGAATGCATCCTCGCCATCGCGCTGGGTGCGGGTGAGTTCAAGGTGCAGGTTTTCGCCGAAGCTGCGCTGCAGGTCTGCCAGGTGCTGTTCGGCGAGGTCATGGCGCCCGCCCAGGACCAGGCGCCCGGCCAGGCTGCGACGTCCGGCGATGGCGAACAGACCCGCGCAATCCTGGTGCAGCCATTCCGAACTGATCGCCACGCCGTCGGCGTGGTGGCCTTCCAGCCAGGCACGCGTCAGCAGGCGCGACAGCGAAAGGTAGCCGGTGTGGTCGCGGCACAGCAGGGTGAGCGGCCACGGGCCCTCCTTGCCGTCGACGATGCTGAGGTCGGCGCCGGCGATGGGTTTGATGCCCACCGATTCGGCGGCCTTGTAGAACTTGACCAGGGCGAACAGGTTGTTGCGGTCGGTCACCGCCAGCGCCGGCAATTGCAGTTCCACCGCGCGGCTCAGCAGGTTGGGGCGTTTGGCCTTGTCCGGGCGTGCCTCGTCCGGTTTCTCGGGCACGCGGATGGTGGAATCCGC
>JAKFDG010000434.1:0-8029 GCA_036677285.1 Pseudoxanthomonas sp. | reverse complement strand
CGCGAAAGCCTTCGCCTCGGCCTGGCGCGACGCCGGAAGGCGTGCGCGGAGGGCGGCAAAGATGGGTTCGAGCGAGAAGGCGGGAGCGGACTTGGCTGGCGCGGATTTCGCTGCCGGGGTTTTGCTGGGCTTGGCCACGAGGGCTTTCGTGCCGCCGCTCTTGTTATTGGTCTTGGACGGGGACTTGGCGGTTTTTTTCGGTTTGCGAACAGCGTTCATGCAGGCCGTGGCTCTGTGTTTGTAGGCAGTCAGCAATTGTAGCCTCGCCGGCGACGACAGCCTTGTTGCGCGGCCACAAATATCGGATCGCTTCATAGGGGGATCAGGGGGGGTTTCTGGTCGTGGGTGGACCACACCTCCGTCATGCGGGCGCGCACCGACGAAGACACTCTCTGCCTGATCGATGGGTCGCCTCCATCGGTATCGAAATCCGCCCCGCCAGTGGGGGGACTGGTCAAATTCTATACTGGACGGTATAGTCCAATCCGATGCCGCCCTCCCCCCACCCCTCTCCCGCCTTGCGGCGCCGCCAACGCGTGCACGACGCCGTGCGGGAGTTGATGGCGGAACAGGGGTTCCGGGTCAGCATGGACGCGGTGGCCGCTCGCGCCGGTTGCTCCAAGCAGACTCTGTACACGCATTTCGGCAGCAAGCAGGAGTTGATGCGCAGCGTCATGCAGGAACACCTGGACATGGCCACCGCCCGTCTGGACGATCAGCACGGCGATCCGCGCACGACCCTGTTGGCATTCGCGATGGAGCACCTGCGACGTCTGTCCGAGCCCCATGTGATCACGACCTGCCAACTCCTGAGTGCGGAGGCTGGCCTGTTCCCGGAAGAGGCCCGAACCCTGTATCGCGACGGTTGCGACACACTGCAGCAACGCCTGGCCGAATGGCTGGCCCTGGCCATGCGCCGCGGGCAACTCAGGCATGACGACCCGCACTGCGCGTCGGAACTGCTATTGGGCATGATCGTCGGCCTGGATTTCGAGCGCCAACGCTTCGCCGTGCCGCATCGCGACAGCGACGCCACGCGCAGGCGATGGGCCGAATTCGCCGTCGATGCCTTCTTGCGCGCATTCGTGGCCGATGCCACTGCAGTGCCGGCAACTCCCTCTACCGTTTCCTTTTCTACACATCCAAGTCTTGAACCGGAGCTCCCCCATGGCCCCCACTCTTCGCCCGATCATCCTCAGCGCCGCATTGCTGTTGGTCCTGGCCGCCTGCAAGCAGCAGGAACAGCCAGCGCCACCACCGCCGGAGGTCGGCGTCGTCACTGCGACCCCGCAGACCGTTCCCCTGCAGCGTGATCTGGTAGGCCGCCTGGCGCCTTATCGCAGCTCGGATGTCCGCGCCCGTGTACCTGGTGTGCTGACCAAGCGTGTGTACCAGGAAGGCAGCGACGTGGAGGAAGGACAGGTGCTGTTCCTGATCGACCCCGCCCCCTTGCAGGCTTCCCTCAGCGCAAGCCAGGCGCAGTTGGCTTCGGCGCAAGCCAGCTATACGAATGCACATGTCGCCGCGGAGCGTGCACGCCAGTTGATCGGGCAGAAGTTTGTTTCCAAGGCGGATCTGGACAACGCTGAAGCCGCGGAACGCAGCGCGGCCGCCGCCGTGCAGTCGGCCAAAGCGGGCGTGACCAGCTCACGCATCAATCTGGACTATGCGAGCGTGCGTGCGCCGATTTCCGGGCGTGCCGGCAAACAGCAGGTCACCGAGGGGGCGCTGGTCGGCCAGGGCGACGTGACCCTGTTGACCACCGTCGACCAGATCGATCCGCTGTACGTCAATTTCTCGATGAGCGTTTCCGAGCTGGAAGCACTACGCAAGGCGCAGGGTGCCGGCAGCGTGGCGCTGCAGGGCAACGGCAACGCGCAGGTGCAGGTAACGCTTGGAGATGGCAGCGTGTATGCCGAAACCGGCACGCTGGATTTCTCGGGCGTGGTCGTGGATCCACAGACCGGTGCGGTATCGCTGCGTGCGCAGCTGCCGAATCCGGACAAGTATCTGCTCCCGGGCAGCTTCGTCACCCTCAAGGCGACGCTGGGCGAGCAGAGCAACGTTTTCCTGGTGCCGCAGGTGGCGGTTCAGCGCGACACCATTGGCGCCTACGCGATGGTCGTCGGCAAGGACGGCTTGGTGGCGCGCAAGAATGTCGTGACTTCCGGTACGCGCGGTGACAAATGGCTGGTGACCTCCGGCCTGGCTGCGGGCGACCAGGTCATCGCCGCGGGCTTGCAGAAGGTAAAGGAAGGGGCTCCCGCCAAGGCGAGTCCGTGGAATCCGAACGCAGCCCTGGCCGGCGCTCCGAACGCCGCTAAACCCGCTAGCGGTATCCCCGACGATGCCCGGCCCGAGGCCAAGCCCACCACGAACGGCCAGACGCCGGTCAAGCAGCAGGGCGATAAGCCCGACGCGCGGCAGAACTGAGCGAGGCGCCAGACCATGTCCAAGTTTTTCATCGACCATCCCGTCTTCGCGTGGGTGGTGGCGATCCTGATCTCGCTGTCGGGCGTGATCTCGATCCTCGGCCTCGGCGTCGAGTCCTACCCCTCCATCGCCCCACCGCAAGTCACGGTCAACGCCACCTACCCCGGCGCCAGCGCGAATACCGCCGAGAAGTCGGTCACCCAGGTGATCGAACAGCAACTGACCGGCATCGACCACCTGCTGTATTTCAGCTCGTCCTCCAGTTCCAACGGCCGGGTCAGCATCACCCTGACCTTCGAGACCGGCACCGACGCCGATATCGCCCAGGTGCAGGTGCAGAACAAGGTCGCCCTGGCCACTCCGCGCCTGCCCACCGAAGTGACCCAGCAGGGCGTGGTGGTGGCCAAGGCCAACGCCGGTTTCCTGATGGTGGTGGGCCTGCGTTCCACCAACAGCTCGATCGACCGCAACCGCCTCAACGACATCATCGGTTCGCGCGTGCTGGAACAGATTTCGCGCATCCCGGGCGTCGGCAGCACCCAGCAGTTCGGTGCCGAGTACGCCATGAACATCTGGCTCAATCCCGATCGCCTGCAGGGCTACGGCATGTCCGCCAGCCAGGTGGTGGCCGCGATCCGCGGCCAGAACGTGCAGTTCGCCGCCGGCTCCGTCGGCGCCTCGCCGCAGCCCCAGGGCCAGGCTTTCACCGCCACGGTCTCGGCCGAGGGCCGTTTCAGTTCGCCCGAACAGTTCGAGAACGTGGTGTTGCGCGCCGATAGCGACGGCACCACGGTACGGCTGAAGGACGTGGCCCGGGTCGAGTTCGGCGCGCAGAGTTACGGCGTGGACACCCGCTACAACGGCGCGCCGACCGGTGCGTTCGCGGTGCAGCTGCTGCCCGGCGCCAATGCGTTGAACGTGGCCGATGCGGTGCGCAGCAAGATGGACGAACTGGCGCCCAGTTTCCCGCAGGGCGTGGAGTGGTTCTCGCCGTACGACAGCACCACATTCGTCGATATCTCCATCGAGGAAGTGATCAAGAGCCTGGTCGAGGCGATGATCCTGGTGTTCCTGGTGATGCTGATCTTCCTGCAGAACTTCCGGGCCACCCTGATCCCGACCCTGGTCATTCCGGTGGCGCTGCTGGGCACGTTCCTGGGCCTGAGCATCATCGGCTTCACCATCAACCAGCTGACCTTGTTCGCCATGGTCCTGGCGATCGGCATCGTGGTGGACGACGCGATCGTGGTGATCGAGAACGTCGAGCGCATCATGTCGGAGGAAAAACTCCCCCCGCGCGAAGCCACGCGCAAGGCCATGGGCCAGATCACCGGCGCGGTGGTCGCGATCACCGTGGTGCTGGCCGCCGTGTTCATCCCCAGCGCGTTGCAGGGCGGCGCCTCGGGCGAGATCTACAAGCAGTTCGCACTGACCATCGCCATCGCCATGGGCTTTTCCGCGTTCCTTGCGCTGGGCTTCACCCCCGCGTTGTGCGCGACGATGCTGAAGTCCGAACACCACGACGAAAACAGAAAGCCCAACTTCATCTTCCGCACCTTCAACAAGTACTACGACAAGGTGCAGCGCACCTACGTGGGCCACATCACCAGCGCGGTCAGGCACGCGCCGCGCTGGATGATCCTGTTCGCGGTGCTGGCGGTGCTGACCGGCTTCCTGTTCACCCGCATCCCCGGCAGCTTCCTGCCGGAGGAAGACCAGGGCTACGCGCTGGCCATCGTGCAACTGCCGCCCGGCGCGACCCTGGAGCGCACCAACAAGGTGTTCGATCGGATGCGCGGCCAGCTGCAGGACATGCCGGGCTTCGAGGGCATACTGCAGATCGCCGGTTTCAGCTTCGTCGGCTCCGGCGAGAACGTGGGCATGGGCTTCATCCGGCTCAAGCCGTGGGATGAGCGCGACGTAGTCGTCACCGACTTCATCGGCAAGGCCAACGGGGCGTTCTCCGGGATCAAGGAAGCCCAGATCTTCGTGGTCAATTTACCGACCGTGCAGGGCCTGGGCCAGTTCGGCGGCTTCGACATGTGGCTGCAGGACCGCGCCGGCGGCGGGCGCGAGGCGCTGAACGAGGCGCGAAACACCCTGCTTGGTGCGGCGGCGCAGAATCCGGTGCTGACCGGCGTGCGCCCGAACGGCCTGGAGAACGCCCCGCAGCTGCAGCTGCACGTGGACCGGGTGCAGGCCCAATCGATGGGCATGTCGGTCAACGACATCTACAGCGCGATCCAGCTGATGCTGGCGCCGGTGTACGTCAACGACTTCTTCTACGAAGGACGCATCAAGCGCGTCAACATCCAGGCCGATGCGCCGTACCGCCAAGGGCCTGAAGCGCTGTCGCGCTTCTATACCCCGAGCACGCTGGCCGCGGCATCGGCCAGCTCGGCGACCAGCGGTGGCGGCACGACCATGATCCCGCTGAGCAACGTAGTTACCAGCGAATGGGTCACCAATCCGCCGGCGCTGACCCGCTACAACGGCTACTCGGCGGTCAATATCGTGGGTTCCCAGGCGCCCGGCCGCAGTTCGGGCGAGGCAATGAGCGCGATGGAAGAGATCGTCGAAGACCAGCTTCCAGAAGGCTATGGCTACGACTGGGCGGGCATGTCCTACCAGGAAATCATCGCCGGCAACTCAGCCACGCTGCTGCTGGTGCTGTCGCTGGTGGTCGTGTTCCTGTGCCTGGCCGCGCTATACGAAAGCTGGTCGATCCCGCTGGCGGTGATGCTGGTGGTTCCGATCGGGATCCTCGGCGCACTCAGCTTCTCGATGCTGCGCGGGCTGCCCAACGACCTGTATTTCAAGATCGGCATGACTACGGTGATCGGCCTTGCGGCGAAGAACGCGATCCTGATCATCGAGTTCGCAGTCGAACAGCGGCGCGAGGGCAAGACCCTGCGCGATGCGGTGATCGAGGCTTGCCGCCTGCGTTTCCGCCCGATCCTGATGACCTCCTTCGCGTTCATCATGGGCGTGTTCCCACTGGCCATCTCGACCGGCGCCGGCGCAAATTCGCGGCACGCGATCGGCACCGGCGTGATCGGCGGCATGATGTTCGCCACCTTCATCGGCCTGCTGCTGATCCCGGTGTTCTTCGTGGTGGTGCGGCGGATGCTCGGCGACAAGCTCGACGAACCTTCCAGGGAATACCTGGAACGCAGGAAGCAACCGGCCCCGCGCTGACGGCCCAGCGTGCCGCATGGACAGAAGCCCCGGCCATGCCGGGGCTTTCTTTGCCGAGGTCGCCGCCGAAGCAGCAAAGCCTACATCGATATCAAGCCTGTCCCGGCATCCGGTGCTGGAGCCGTCCGCGGCCAGAGTCGTGAAAATCTCCGGGACGCTTGTCGATCCGGGCCCAGCCGGTTCGTCGTACCCAGGAAGTCCTTGCGCAAATGCGGGACTACCAATCCAACCGACAGAACCAACCTGGAACAACCACCCACCATGATCCAGAGGGAATGCATTCCTTGCACCTGGTCTGCGGCAGTGCCGCAGACACCATCGGGTTCTACAAGCGTGCCTTCGATGCCGTGGAAGAAATGCGTGTGCCGACGTGAGCCCCGAGGAACTAAGAAAGACGATGTCCGCTACGGGAATGTAGAACGGGAACGTCTGCCGTCTGAACTAGGAAGTCGACAAGAGAGCGTCCGTCTTCCGGACGCGTCGCAGTGCATGCGACTGCATGGGACCAATCTCTGTGAATCATTCAAGCATGCGGCACTTTTCTTGTACTCACTGGTTCTGTATCTTTCATCTTCGGCGCATCCCCCCAAGCCATGCTTCGACTGTCCGTTCCGCCTTCGCATCGACTGCGAAAAGGTGAACACCAGCGCCCGGGCTTTGCACCACCAGAATTTGCGCCATGGTCACCGCAGCCATGCCTACCCGTTCCCTTGAGGTTCTCCCCATGGTCGAAAGAAAAAAACAGAAAAAACCCGCCTCGTTCCGCAAACGGATGTTCTGGATGCTGGTGATCGCCGCGATCGTATTCGGCGGGATCTTCGCGGTAAAGGCCTTCATGGCTGCGGGTACGAACCAGTTCTTCGACAACATGCCGCAGCCGGCGGTTGCGGTGAGCGCCTATACGGCCAAGCAGGAGAGCTGGACCGACGCCCAGGAAGCCGTAGGCACTTTCGTGGCGATCAACGGCACCGATGTCACCACTGAAGCAGGCGGCGTGGTGCGCCAGCTCACGTTCGAAGCCGGCCAACCGGTCAAGGCCGGCACCGTGCTGGTGCAATTGAATACGGCCAATGAACTGGCGGTGCTGAAATCGCTGGAAGCGGCGGCCAAGTTGGCCGTGGTGCAGCGCGATCGCTGGCAGGAACTGGGCAAGGAAAAGCTGGTATCGCGCGCCGAAGTCGACCAGCGCGCCAGCGACGCCGCCGTGGCACTGGCCAACGCCGACGCGCAGCGCGCGCTGATCTCGCAGAAGACCATCCGCGCTCCGTTCGATGGCGTTCTGGGCCTGCGCAAGGTCAACCTGGGCCAGTTCGTGAATCCCGGCGATCCGATCGTCAGCCTGCAGGCGCTGGATCCGATCTACCTGGATTTCTCGCTGCCCGAACAGCGCATCGGCGAAGTGACCGTGGGCACGCCGGTCCGTGCCACGATCGATGGAATGCCCGGCCGGAACTATGAAGGCAAGATCACCGCCGTGGAGCCCCAGGTCGACACCAACACGCGCAACTTCAAGGCGCAGGCAACACTGGACAACGCCGAAGGCAATCTGCGCCCGGGCGCGTTCGCGCACGTCGGCTTCAGCACCGGTGCAGCGCAGAAGGTGATCGTGATCCCGCAGACCGCGATCAGCTTCAATCCTTACGGCAATTCGGTGTACGTGATCTCGGAAGCGCCTCGCGGCAAGGAAGAGAAGGACATGCAGGGCAAGCCGCTCACCGGCACCAAGCTCGTGGTCAAGCAGCGCTTCGTCAAGACGGGCATCACCCGCGGCGACCTGGTCGCGGTGACCGAAGGCCTCAAGCCGGGCGAACGAGTGGTCACCAGCGGCCTGCTGAAGCTGCGCAACGATGCCGAGGTGACGATCAACAACAAGGTGCAGCCGACCGCCAGCGAGACGCCCGAGCCTGAAAACCGCTGAGGGTCCCGAGTCGCGAGCATCCGGGCCCATATAGTCGGGCCCGCCCCCACCCCAACCCTCTCCCGCCCGGGAGAGGGGGAGAAAACGGATGAAATTCACCGACGTCTTCATCAACAAGCCGGTACTGGCGATCGTCGTCAGCCTGTTCATCCTGCTGTTCGGCCTGCGCGCATTCACCTCGCTCAACGTGCGCGAATACCCGGAACTGCAGAACGCGGTCATCAACGTCAGCACCGCCTACTTCGGCGCGGACGCGGACCTGATCCAGGGCTTCATCACCACGCCGCTGGAGCGCGAGATCGCCAGTGCCGACGGCATCGAATACCTGACCTCGTCCAGCTCCGCCGGCATCAGCTCGATCCAGGCCTACATCCGCCTCGACCAGGACCCGAACGAGGCGCTGACCCAGATCTCGGCCAAGGTCAACAAGATGCGCGGCGAACTGCCGCAGGAATCCGAAGACCCGGTGATCGACCTGCA
>JAKFDG010000433.1:0-13854 GCA_036677285.1 Pseudoxanthomonas sp. | reverse complement strand
TTTTTCAATACCAAACCCACAAGTCGCGACTCACGTACGCTCCTACGGGTTCATTTCGCCAGCGCCTTGGTTACCCAAGCCACGTACTTGTCGACGAAGTCCTGCAGGAATTTCCGGGTGCCTTCGTTGCCGATCTCGCCGTCATCATCGATCAGCCCTTCCTTGAACTGGACGTAGATTTCCGGCTGTCCCATCAAGGCGACATCCAGGTAGAGGAGTACGTTGCGCAGATGCTGCTGGGCCATCGAAGTGCCCGTGGCTCCGACCGAAATACCGATCGCCGCACCCGGCTTGCCCGCGAATGAATTGGCGCCCCACGGCCGCGACCCGATATCCAGCGCATTCTTGAGGACCCCGGGCATCGAACGGTTGTATTCCGGGGTGACGAACAGCAGCGCGTCGGCCGCTTCCACTTCCTGCTTCAGGCGCTTGCCTTCGGCCGGGTAATCGCCATCGAAATCCTGGTTGTACAGCGGCAGGTTGTCGATGCGGATGTACTGGAACTCGAACCCTTCCGGCGCGAGTTTTTCGACGGCCCTGGCCAACTTCCTGTTGAACGAATCCTTGCGCAAACTGCCGACGAGGACTGCGACCTTGATCTTGCCCATGGCGATGCTCCGGTGCGAAAGCAGGGACTATCCGCCTGGGGACGTAAGCGTGAAGTCAATTCGCCCCGAGGCTTGCAAGGCTCAGGCCAATCGATCCGCCGCCGCCACGATGTCCTCGTCACCAGGCAGCACCAGCAGGGCCGCACCGGCCAGTGGCGTGTAGGTATCCACGCCCACCACGCGCTGGAACGGACGTCCTGCGAAACCCGCTTCGGCTATGGCGGTGATGATGCCCTCGCCCACGCCGGCCGAATGCCGACCTTCGTCGACGATCAAGATGCGTTTTGCCGACTTCGCCTGCTCGGCGATGAAAGCCTCGTTGAGCGGCACCAGCCAGCGCAGGTCGACCACTCGCGCCTTCCAACCGTGCTTCGCTTCGATCGTGCGTGCGGCCCGCAGGCTCATCGGCACGCCGTTGCCATAGGTGAAGATCACCAGGTCGTCGGC
Organism: Pseudoxanthomonas sp.; assembly: GCA_036677285.1. Taxonomy (GTDB): domain Bacteria; phylum Pseudomonadota; class Gammaproteobacteria; order Xanthomonadales; family Xanthomonadaceae; genus Pseudoxanthomonas_A. Next base: position 12,799 of record JAKFDG010000433.1, on the reverse strand, counting down.
GTCCTCGGCATAGATCCGGCCTTCGCCCAGGGTCATCGCCTGGTCCGGTGCAGGGTACGTGGTGAGCCAGGCGCCATCGCCGGCTTCGTACAGGTCCTTGGTCATGTACAGCGCGATCGGCTCCAGGAAAATGCTCACGCGTCCGTCCACTTTCGCCAGCGCGGCCAATGTACGCAACATGGTCGCGGCATCGTCGCCGCGCGAAGGGCACCCGACCACCAAGCCGGGAATGTCGCGCAGCGCCGTAATCGAGTTGTCGTTGTGGAAATGGCCGCCGAATCCGCGCTGGTACCCCAGCCCGGCCATGCGCACCACCATCGGGTTGCGATACTGGTTGTTGGAGAAGAACTGCAACGACGCCGCCTCTCCGCGGATCTGGTCGCAGGCGTTGTGGAAATAGGCCAGGTACTGGATCTCGGGCACGGGCAGCATGCCCAGGTTGGCGTAGCCCTGGGCCAGGCCCAGGATCATGGTTTCGTCCAGCAAGGTGTTGAACACTCGGCTGTTCTTGAACGCCTTGTGCAAGCCTTTGGTCACCGTATACACGCCGCCCTTCTGGGCAACATCCTCGCCGAACAGCAGCGCTTCCGGATATTTGCAGAACAGGTCGTGCAGCGCGTTGTTGATCTGGATGGCGAGATGGCGCGGAGGCAGCTGCTCGGGCAGCTTCTCCCCGCTGCCGAAGATCGCGAGGCGCTTCTGCATATCGCCGACGCGCCTGGCCTCGGTGGCAACGGCATCCGGCGTGTAGGGCGCCAACGGCGCGATCACGTCTCCGAGGCGGGTCAGCTTCGGCGTCTTGTCCGCCGCTTCCGCGGCGGCGAAGCACTTGCGACGGATCTCTTCGTACAGCGCCAGCAGCTCCTGTTTCGAGTAGAGGCCCGATTCCAGCGCGATGGCGGCCGAACGCAGCAACGGATCACCCGCTTCCACCGCGACCAGTTCCTCGATGGGTCGCCATTCGATCTCGAAATCGGTGCCAGCATGACCCATGATCCGGGTAGTGCGCAGGTGCAGGAAGGTCGGACGACGAGTGCGGCGGCAGTGCTCGACCGCAGCCTGCACCTGGCCATAGCCTTCGGCCATATCCAGGCCGTCTGCGTAGAAATAATCCAGGTCGTCGCGCTTGGAGAAATTACGTTGGATCCAGCCTCCCGGCGTCTTGACCGAGATGCCGATGCCGTTGTCCTCGCACACGAACAGCACCGGCGCCGGTAGTTTCTGGTAGGAAGTCCACGCGGCGGCATTGAACGCGGTCTGTGCAGTGGCGTGGTTGCTGGAGGCGTCACCGAACGAGCAGATGGCGATGCTGTCGTCGGGAATCGGTGAGGCATGGCCGATGCGCTTCGCCTGCTCGATCGCCACCGCAGTTCCGAGCGCCTTGGGCAGGTGCGAAGCGATGGTCGATGTCTGCGGCAGCACCCACAACGGTTTGGAACCCCAGACTTTGTGGCGTCCACCGGAAGCCGGATCCTCGGAACTGGCTGCGAACGACAACGCCGAGTCCATGATCGGGTCCATGTCCGGCAACTTGCGGAAGCGCTCGGCCATGAATGCGCCAGAGCGGTAATGCAGGAACGCCGGATCGGTGTGTCGGGTCAGGCGCGCGACCATCGCATTGCCTTCGTGGCCCGAGCTGCCGATGGTGTAGAAGACTTTGTTCTGCACGCGCAGCACGCGTGCCATCAGGTCCAGGTGGCGCGAAACCAGTTGCGATTCCAACAGTTCGGCGAACCCCTGCGCGTCCAGCGCGCTGCTGTCCAGGATCGATTCGCCGGGCGCCGGCCGCGGACCGACACGACCACCCCATTCCTGCACGAACTCGACGAAATTCTGGTCGCAGATCTCGGCGCGATTGAGACCGCGCATGCGCGCGGGGATGGGTTTGCTGGTCATGGTGGCGTTCGATTTGTCAGGGAATGGCGAGCAATGCAGCGGCTTCATCGCTCACCGCAGGCATCGGCACGAAACGTTGGGTGGTACGCACCCGCTGCAACCAGCCGGTGATTGCAGGGAATTTCGCAAGGTCGAAACCGCCATCGCCCGCGCAATGGGTGTAGGCGAACAGGGCGATGTCGGCCACGCCGTATTCCTCGCCATTGAACCAATCGGCAGTCTGCAGGTGATTTTCCATCACCGCCAGCGCCTGCTCGCCGCGCTCGATCAGGCGTGGCAGGTCGGCGCGGCGCGGCGAATCCAACGGCGTCCATCCGCGGATGAAACGCGCCACGGCGACATAGGGTTCATGGCTGTATTGCTCGAAGAACATCCAGCTCAACGCCTGCGCGCGTCGCCAGGGATCGGCTGGCAGGTAATCCGTGCCATCGGCGAGATAGCACAGGATCGCGTTCGATTCGACGAGGATGCGGCCGTCATCGAGCTCCAGCATCGGCACCTTGCCGTTCGCGTTCTTCGCGAGGTATTCCGGGGTGCGGGTAGCGCCATTCGCACTGTCCACTTCGACCCAGTGGTACTCGCGGCCGAGCTGCTCCAGCAGCAATCGCAGCTTGTGGCAGTTGCCGGAAACCGAGTAGCCATAGACGGTGATCATGCCCTGCCCTCCAGCTTGCGCCGCGTCATCCATTCTTCCCGAGACTGGCCCCAGATCTCGACCGGCTTGGCGTCGTGCGGCGCCGGCAACCGGCCCATCCGCAGGAAACGCGAACCCAGCTTCGCCGCGACGGCCTTGGAGTTCACGTTTTCCTCGGCGATGGTGTGGATTACTTCACTCCAGCCCAAGTGGTCGAACGCCCAGTCGGTCGCGGCCCTGGCGCCTTCCGGCGCGAAACCCTTGCCCCAGTGCGCACGCGCGATGCTCCAACCCACTTCGGTGCCGGGCCACCCTTCGGGCTGCCACGGACCCAATCGCCCGACCCATTGCCCGGTGGCCTTCTCGATCACCGAAAACATGGCGAAACCCTTCAAGTGCCAGACCCCGATCATGGCGGCGAAACTGCGCCACGCCATCGCACGCGGCTCGGTGCCACCGATATGCCGGCAGGCTTCCTCGTCTTCACGGAACGCCGCCCAGGCTTCGAAATCCGAGGCCTGCTGGGGCCGCAGGATCAGGCGCTCTGTTTCCAGTTGCAGGTCGAAGATGCTCATGGACTCCCGCTTCCCCTCTCCCGTCAGGAGAAGGAACGCATAATCAAAACGCGTTGATACCCGTAAGCTCGCGACCGATCACCAGTTGGTGCACGGTTTCCGTGCCTTCGTAGGTGATCACTGATTCCAGGTTCAAGGCATGGCGAATGGCGGCGTGTTCGGTGGTGATACCGGCGCCGCCCAGCAGGTCACGGCATTCGCGGGCGATGTCGATGGCCATGCGGCAGTTGTTCCACTTGGCCAGCGACACCTGCGCAGGCTGCATGGTGCCGGCGTCTTTCAAACGCCCCAGTTGCAACGACAGCAACTGCGCCAAGGTGATGCGGCGGGCCATCTCGGCCATCTTGATCTGCGCGCTCTGGGTGGCAGCTACCGGGCGCTCGAACAGAATGCGTTCCTTGGTGTAGCCCAGCACTTCATCCAGGCAGGCTATGGCCGCGCCGATCGGGCCCCAGGTGATGCCGTAGCGAGCCTGGGTCAGGCAGCCCAGCGGACCCTTCAGGCCTTTCACGTTGGGCAGGCGGTTGGCTTCGGGCACGCGCACGTTGTCGAAGAACAGCGCCGAGGTGACCGAGGCGCGCAGGCTCATCTTCTTGTGGATTTCCTGGGCCTTGAAGCCGGCGAAATCCTTCTCCACCACGAAGCCCTGGATACCGTCCTCGGTCTGCGCCCAGACGATGGCGATATCGGCCAGGTTGCCGTTGGTGATCCACATCTTGGAGCCGTTGAGGATCCAGTCGTCGCCATCGCGCTTGGCATTGGTCTTCATGCTGGCCGGATCGGAACCGCCCTGCGGCTCGGTCAAACCGAAGCAGCCGATGACCTTGCCCGCAGCCATGTCCGGCAGCCAGCGCATGCGCTGCTCCTCGCTGCCGTAGGCATAGATGGGGTACATGCACAGCGAGGACTGCACGCTGACGAAGCTGCGGATGCCGGAATCGCCGCGTTCAAGCTCCTGGCAGATCAGGCCGTAGCTGACTGCGTTGAGGCCGTGCCCGCCGTACTGGTCCGGCAGGGACGAGCCCAGCAGGCCGAGCTCGGCGATTTCGGCTATCAATTCCTGCGGGAAGCGGGCCTGGTCGAAGGCATCGCCGATGATCGGGCGCACGCGCTCGTCGGTGAAGCGCGCCACGGTGTCCTGCACCGCGCGTTCTTCGTCGCTGAGCAGGGAACGAATGTCAAACAGGTCGTAGGGATGCAGGGCCATGCGCGGAAGCCGATTCGGACAGTCCGCCATTGTATTCGGGCGTGCGGGGGCACCGTAACCCCCAGGACCGCCGACGCCGGAAACGACAAGGCCGGCGAGCGCCGGCCTTGTCGGGAAACGCCACGCGCGGGACTTCAGCCCTGGCTGTCGCCCTGGACCGAGGCGGTCTGGGTCACGACCTGGCCGTCGATCACCGGCAGGCGGTCGCCGGGTTTTTCATCCATGCGCACGGTCTTTTCCTCGCCATCGAAGCGGTAGGTCACGTCGTAGCCCGTGACCTTGTCGGTGCTACCCATGGCGATGCGGGAGCCCGGCTTGCTGCCCATGCGCATGGTGCCGGTGGTGCCATCGGCATTGCGGTAAGTCACGTTGTAGCCGGTCACGCGCGAGGACTCGGAACTGGTGTTCTCGGTATGGCACTGGCGCTCAGTGCGGTTGACCACCCGCCCGCCAACGTGATTCTTGTCGACCTTGTTGCCGATGACGCCGCCGACAACGGCGCCAGCTGCAGTGGCGGCCTTCTTGCCGCTGCCGCTGCCGACCTGGTTACCCAGCAGGCCGCCAATGACCGCGCCAGCCACTGTGCCGCCGGTGTTGCCGTCCCGCTCCGGCAGGCGCTCCTGCACGACCACGTCATTGCAGACTTCGTGCGGGGTGCTGGTGGTGGTGGTTTCGCGTACCGGCTCGCTGCCGATCACCGTGGCGTACAGCTTGTCCTTGCTCGTTATCGGATCAACCTTGACCACTTCGGCATACTGCAAGGCGTCGGTTTCTATCTGGCTGTCGGTCATCGCCGCATCGTCCAGCGCGGTGTTGGCGTCCACCAATTCACCCGTGGTGGGATCGACATACCCTGCAGGCTTGTCGCGATTATTCATGTAGGCGGCAGTTGCGATGCCACCGAACAGCAGGGCGCCTGTCGCGATCAGGATCGTAGTGGTATTGCTCTTCATGCCAGCCTCCGGGCGGGGGACCCCGCGTTATCGATGCGTCAATTGCAGCACGACATAGCTGAACAAAAACCCGACTCCGTTGTTCAAACCGCCTGTAGCGTGAACCACTGCGCAAATCCAGGCGCCATGCTAGCGTGTCCGCACGACCCGTTGCCGAGGCGAACGAATGGCTACTCCGTTGTTGTTGCCCGTGCTGAACTGGGCCCGGAAGTTGCGTTATCCGACCCTGTTCAAGATCACGGCGGCGTTGTTCGCGATCACCCTGCTTGTGCCGGATCCGATCCCACTGGTGGACGAGATCCTGCTGGGTTTGGGCACCTTGCTGCTGGCCAACTGGAAGAACCGCAAAGGTCCAGTGGTGATCGACCCGCCCGACCCCTCGCAGCCCTAGGCCGTCACGTGCTGGTAGACAGCCACTGCCACCTGGATGCGCCCGAATTCGATCCCGACCGTGATGCGGTGATCCTGCGCGCGCGCAATGCCGGGGTCTCGCGACAGGTCATTCCTGCGATCGACGCCCGCGGCTGGCCAGGATTGCGCGAGATCTGCGGTTCGAATTCGGGTCTGTTCCCCGCCTTTGGCCTGCACCCGATGTATCTGTCCTCGCACCGGCCGGAACACCTGCAGCATCTGGGCGAGTGGATTGCGCGCGAGAAGCCCGTGGCCGTCGGTGAATGCGGACTGGATTTCTTCATCGAGGGCCTCGATGCGGAAGAGCAACAGGTTTATTTCGATGGTCAGCTGGCATTGGCACGCGATTTCGACCTGCCGGTGATCGTGCACGCACGTCGTGCCGTGGATGCGGTGATCGCGTCGTTCAAGCGCATCGGTGGATTGCGCGGCGTGGTCCATAGTTTTTCAGGGAGTCCCGAACAGGCACGGCAGTTGTGGCAGCTCGGCTTCCTGGTCGGTATCGGTGGGCCGGTGACTTACGATCGGGCCAATCGTCTGCGCGGGCTGGTGACACGGATGCCGCTGGAATACCTGCTGCTGGAAACCGACGCCCCGGACCAGCCGGATGCGGAAATCCGTGGCCAGCGCAATGAACCGGCGCGTTTGTCCTTCATCTGCGAAACCATTGCCCGGTTGCGAGGCGAGGACCCCGCAGCGATTGCGGCCACCACCGCCGCCAATGCGGAACGCCTGTTCAATCTCCCGATCGCTTCGTAGCAGCATCGTCCTTTAGCAACAGTTCCAGCGCCTTGGACACCATGGCGAAGGCAAAGGCGCCAGTGATGTGCGTGGCCGCGCCCAGGCCCACGCCGCAGTCCAGCTTCAGCGCCGCATCGGCGCCCAATTGCGGGCGCAGGCCGCAGACGCTGCCGTCGGCTTGCGGATACTTGACGTTCTCCAGCGAGTACACGGCCTGCACGCCGAAGTAGCGATCTGGATTCTTGGGGAAGTTGAACTCGCTGCGCAGCTTCTTGCGGACCAGCGCCAGCAAGGCGTCGTGCTCGGTGCGCGACAGGTCGCGCAGGCGGATCTGGGTGGGGTCGGTGCGCCCGCCCGCGGAACCGGATACGACCAAGGGCAGTTTGCGGCGGCGGCACCAGGCGATCATTTCCACCTTCACCCGGAAACTGTCGCAGGCGTCAAGCACCAGGTCGAAGTCGCGGTCCAGCAGCGACTCAAGATTGCCGGCGGTGAGGAACATCGGCACCACTTCCACTTCGATCAGCGGATTGATGGCACGGCAACGCTCGGCCATGGCTTCGGCCTTGTTGCGTCCGTACTGACCTTCGAGGGCAGGCAATTGCCGGTTGGTGTTGGAAACGCAGATATCGTCGGCATCGATCAGGGTCAGATGGCCGATGCCGGATCGCGCCAGCGCTTCCGCCACCCAGGAACCGACGCCGCCCATGCCGACCACGGCCACACGGCTGTGCGCGTAGCGCTCCACAGCGCCCTGTCCATACAAGCGGTCGATGCCGGCGAAGCGTTCCCGTAGTTCCTTTTTCATCCCACTATTGTAGACGTGGCAGAACCGGCGACGCGCGTCGTACCATCGCTGCTTGATCACCAACGGAAACAGCACATGGCCAGCCAGCCCAAGAATTCCTCGAACGCCTCGCGCTACTTCTTCCTCTTCCTGATCGGCTTGCTGATGGGGATCATCGGCGTCGTGATGGTGCTCCGCACGATCGAAGGCCGGAAGACCTGGGAGGACCACTTCCCCGATGCCGCAATGCGTGTAATGGCAGCGCACACGGCACAGCTGAAGGCTGCCACCAAGGCAAATCGCTGCGGCGCCTCGGATGTCCTTCCACACCTGCAGACCCTGCGTTATATGGCCAACGATCTGGAGCCTGCCTTGCCTGGTCTGCGGGATGATCCGCGATTCATCGAACATGCCGGCCACCTCCGCGCGACCCTGGACGACACGCTAGCAACTCCCCCTCTCAACTGCGTCGGTGTCGACACCGCGATCAAGCAGATCGATGAAGGCTGCAAAGCCTGCCATCAGGATTTCCGCGGCTGAATTGCACCTGACGACCTTTTGCGGAATCACTCATTGCTCCAGACGGATTGACGCCCGGTTCATGCATTGACGGACAGGATGTCGGACACGAAGCGTGGCTGCATCGCGCTTCCCGATTGATTTCCCAACCCGCCAAGGCCCGTCCCGGGCTCAAGGAGTACCGCATGAAGATCCGCCTGCTTGCAATGAGTGCCGTAGCCGCAGTCGCATTGGCTGGTTGCGCCACCACTTCTCCCGGCTACGGCAGTTCGTCCTCCTACCCGTCGTCGAGCTCGTCATCGCGCTGCTACGACTGCGGCATCATCACCCGCATCGATACGGTGGCTTCGGGACGCACCGCACCTTCCGCCACCGGCGCGGTTCTGGGTGGCATCGTCGGCGCGGTCGCCGGCCGCGAAATCTCGCAACAGACGGGTGGTAGCGACGGCAACAAGAATGTCGCAACCGTCGCCGGCGCCGTCGCCGGCGGGGTAGCCGGCAATGCGATCCAGAAACGCACGACCGGCAACAGCTACGACGTGCATGTGCGCATGGACGATGGCCGTACCCTGGTCATCAACCAGCACGACGTCGGTGGCCTGCGCGAGAACACCTACATACGCGTGGTCAACGGCAAGGTAGTCCTGCGCTGAAGCGGCATCCCTGGCCAGAGATGCAATCGACCCAAAAAGAAAACCCGGCCTAGGCCGGGTTTTCCATTTTCAGCAGTCCGGCCAATACGGTCCGGCGATTGATCAAAAATCGATCAAAGTGCTTCCACGGCGTCGGCCTGCAGGCCTTTCTGGCCCTGGACGACGGTGAAGCTGACCTTCTGGCCTTCCTTGAGGCTCTTGAAGCCCTGGCTCTGGATGGCGCGGAAGTGCACGAACACGTCCTCTCCATTTTCACGGCTGATGAAGCCGAAGCCCTTGGCGTCGTTGAACCACTTGACGGTACCGTTTTCGCGATCTGCCATTTGAACTAACTCCCTGGAACGAGTGGTGGTTACGCCTGTGAACCGGCGGCTGGTTGCAAGGAGGAAGCGTGTAACGATGTAGCGGATCATGGATCGACCGCATCAGGCCACAATTCACGGTGACCTTGGCAAACGCAGCGGCTGAACAGTAACCCGCCATTTGTCAAAATGCAATTATTTCGCTGGCTGTCAAGATCACGGCAACCCATTGATTTCAATAGGAGAAATACTTGGAAATCCAGTCGCTTTACTACGCGCTCGCGGTGATCCTGGCCCTGGTTGGCATCGCCGGGGTCATTTTGCCCGCCCTGCCCGGCCTGCCGCTGGTGTTCGCGGGCATGCTGCTGGCGGCCTGGGCGGGGGATTTCCAGCAGATCCAGTGGTGGTGGTTCATCCCCTTGGGGCTGCTGACGCTGCTTTCAGTCGCCGTGGACTTCTTCGCCACGATGGTCGGGGCCAAACGTGTGGGCGCCAGCAGGAAGGCGCTGCTGGGCGCTGTGCTGGGGACCTTCGCCGGGCTGTTCTTCGGGCCGGTCGGATTGTTCACCGGACCCTTCGTAGGCGCCCTGCTGGGTGAACTGTGGCACGGCCGGGAACTGGGACAGGCGGCCAAGGTCGGGGTCGGCACCTGGCTCGGCATCCTGCTCGGCACCGTGCTGAAACTGGGGCTGGCCTTCGCGATGCTGGGATTGTTCGCCTTCGCCTGGTTCTTGCCTTGAATTCCCCATTCCCGGCACTCCCCATGTCAAGAACGACCTTTCCATGACGATGCCCTCCCGAATTTCTCCCGCCTTGCATTCGCTCTCTTTCTTCCTGGTGCTCGCCCTTCCAGTATTCGCCCATGCGCAGGAAGGCCAGCCCACCCACGCGTCGCCTGATGCCTGCACCGCCATCGAATCGGATTCGGCACGCCTGGCTTGCTACGACACGGCATTGGGCCGCGGAGCCCGTGATACCCAGGCTGCGGACGAGGCCGCATTGCAGGCCGCCGCACTGGCCAGGCAACAGCGCGATGCCGCGGCGCCGGACGAGGACGCCACGCTGAAGGAACGCACGCGCCATCGCCTCGGCGCCCTGTTCGGCCACGACGACGATTACGCCCAGGCGATCGCCAATGCCGGCAAGGGTTCGCTGCTGGACAGTCGCTGGGAGCTGGCCAAGGACTCGAAACTGGGCGTGTTCCAGATGCGCGCTTACAAGCCGGTCTACCTGCTTCCCGCGTTCTGGACCAGCAATATCAACGAGTCGCCTTCCTCGCCCAACCCCGACAACACCGTGACCACGCCGCAGGACCTGACCAGCGTGGAAACAAAGTTCCAGGTCAGCTTCAAGACCAAGTTCGCCGAGAACCTGTTCGGCGACAACGGCGACCTGTGGGGCACCTACACGCAGAGTTCGCGCTGGCAGGTCTTCAACGGCGAGGAATCGCGTCCCTTCCGCGAGACCAATTACGAACCGGAAGTGATGCTGGTATTCCGCAATAACTACAGCATCGGCGGCTGGAAGGGCCGCATGACCGGCATCGGCTTCAACCACCAGTCCAACGGACGTGGCGATCCCCTGTCGCGCAGCTGGAACCGGGTGATCCTGAGCGCGGGCCTGGACCGCGAAAACTGGGCCTTCGTGGTGCGGCCCTGGTGGCGCATCCCCGATGGCAGCGATGACGACAATCCCGACATGGAGGATTACATCGGCCGCGGCGACGCAATGCTGGTCTACAGCAAGGACGGACAGGAGTTCGCGCTGCTCGGGCGCCATTCGCTGCACGGCGGCGACAAGTCGCATGGCGCGTTGCAGCTGGACTGGGGCTTTCCCATCGACCGCAGCTTGCGCGGGCATGTTCAGGTGTTCCATGGCTACGGCGAAAGCCTGATCGACTACAACCACAAGGCGACTTATGTGGGCCTTGGCATCTCGCTACTGGAGTGGTTCTGAATCATGACCGTGACGATCTACCACAATCCGGCCTGCGGCACCTCGCGTAATACCCTTGGCCTGATCCGCAGTGCGGGAATCGAACCACAGGTGATCGAATACCTGAAGACGCCGCCGGACCGCGAAACATTGCTCGACCTGATAGCGAGGATGGGCATTCCGGTGCGCGCGCTGTTGCGCGAAAAGGGCACGCCCTACCTGGAACTCGGGCTGGATGATGCGGCGTTGGACGACAATGCATTGCTGGACGCGATGCTGACCCATCCCATCCTGATCAATCGCCCGATCGTGATCACGCCCCTGGGCGTGAAGCTGTGCAGACCTTCGGAAGAGGTGCTCGACATCCTGCCTGAGCCACAACAGGGTGCGTTCGCCAAGGAAGACGGTGAAGCAATGGTGGATGCGGCTGGAAAGCGATTGAAATAGGCGACCCCTGGCTCAGGTCCAGTCGGTCAGACCTTCGCGTGCATAGACTTCCTTGAAGCTCCGCCGCGCCTTCATCCGCTGCGCATAAGCCTGCAGCACCGGCCAGCTGTCCGTGGGTCGTGGCATGTTGCGCGACCAGCGCATGAGCATGGTCAGCATGAAATCGGCAACGGACAACTGCTCCCCCAGCAGGTAGGGGCCACCATGCGAAGCCAGGTGATCGGCCACCCGCGCCCATGCGCTCTCCAGCTTTGCGCGAGCCTGCTGTTTCGCTGCCTCGACATTGTCTCCGCCCGCTGGCTCGTCCGCGTAGAACCAGGAACGGTACGCCGGCTGCAGCGTATTGGCCATGAAGAACATCCACCGGTAGTACTCCGCGCGTTCTGGCGTCCCCAGGGCAGGCGCGAGCTTCGCGTGCGGATGCAGGTCGGCGAGCTGCATGAGGATGGCAGCCGCCTCGGTGAGCACCTGCCCATCCATCACCAGCGTGGGCACCACGCCCGCCGGGTTGAGCCGCAGGTATTCCGCAGACTTCTGCTCGCGCTTGTCGAAATCGAGTTCGTGCAGGGTGTGCGGCACATCGAGCTCGATCAGCAACCAGTGCACGACCAGGGCGGCGGTGCTGGGGGAGTAGTAGAGAGTCGTGTTCATGCGTTTTCCAGCACCACGGGAATCTTGCCGATCCGTGCCTGCCATTCCTTCGGCCCGGTGTTGTGCACCGATTCGCCGCTGGAATCGACCGCCACGGTCACCGGCATGTCCTGTACGGTGAACTCGTAAATCGCCTCCATGCCCAAGTCGGCGAAGCCGACCACACGGGAGGCCTTGATCGCTTTCGACACCAGGTACGCCGCACCACCGACCGCCATGAGATAGACGGATTTGTGTTTCCTGATCGCCTCGATGGCCACCGGGCCGCGTTCGGCCTTGCCGACCATGCCCAGCAGGCCTGTCTGCGCGAGCACCTGTTCGGTGAACTTGTCCATGCGCGTGGCGGTGGTCGGACCCGCGGGGCCGACCACCTCGTCGCGCACCGGATCGACCGGGCCGACGTAATAGATGAAGCGGCCGCGGAAATCGACCGGCAGTTCTTCACCACGGTTCAACATCTCGACCATGCGCTTGTGTGCGGCGTCGCGGCCGGTCAGCAGCTTGCCGTTGAGCAACAGCACTTCGCCGGGCTTGAAGCTGGCGACTTCCTCGGCGGTGATGCTGTCGAGATCCACGCGCCTGCCCTTGGCCGTGTCGTAGGTCAGCTCCGGCCAGTCGTCCAGCGATGGCGGATCCAGCATCACCGGACCGCTGCCGTCGAGGGTGAAGTGCGCGTGCCGTGTCGCTGCGCAGTTCGGAATCAGCGCCACCGGCAGGTTGGCGGCGTGGGTCGGATAATCCTTGACCTTGATGTCGAGCACCGTGGTCAGGCCGCCTAGGCCCTGCGCGCCAATGCCCAGCGCGTTGACCTTTTCGTATAGCTCGAGGCGAAGCTCCTCGGCGCGATTCGATGCGCCACGCGCCTGCAGGTCGGTGATGTCGATTGGCTCCATCAAGGCCTCCTTCGCCAGCAGCATCGCCTTCTCGGCGGTGCCGCCGATGCCGATGCCGAGCATGCCCGGCGGGCACCAGCCGGCGCCCATGGTCGGCACGGTCCTGAGCACCCAGTCGACGATCGAATCGGACGGATTGAGCATGGCGAATTTCGACTTCGCCTCCGAGCCACCGCCTTTGGCGGCGACGATCAC
>JAKFDG010000432.1:0-3381 GCA_036677285.1 Pseudoxanthomonas sp. | reverse complement strand
TGGCCGCTGAGCGACTCGCGCTTGATCTCCAGCGCCACCAGCAGGAAGAACACCGCCATCAGCGCGTCGTTGATCCACAGTTCCGCGGCCTTGGTCAGCCCGAACCCGCCCACGCTGAAACCGACCGGCAAGTGCCGGAACGCTTCGTAGGCGCCCTCCCACGGAGAATTGGCCACGACCATGGCCAGTGCCGCCGCCGCGATCAGCACGATGCCCGCCGCTGCCTGCAGGCGGAAGAAGTCGCCCAGCAATTCCAGCGCGCGCGATACGGGACTTGTTTTCCGGCTCATCGGTCGATTATATCGGCCGGGGCCGGATTCGACTTCAATGCGATATCAAGAACAGTTCGAGTGCGACCCAGCCCAAGAAGGCGACGCACAGGATCGCGCCTTCGGTCTTGCTGATGCGCAGGTCGCCGCGCAACATCGGATACAGCACCAGCACGAAGGCGATCGCGGCCGGAAGCTCCAGCCTCACGAACGATTCGGGCAACGGCAGCGGACGCAGTGCGGCCATGCCGCCGACCACCACCAGCAGGTTGAACAGGCTGGAACCGATCACGTGGCCGGCGACCATGTCGCCCTGCCCGCGCCGCGCCGCCGCAATCGCCGCCGCGACTTCCGGCAGCGCCGTGCCGATCGCCACCGGCAACAATCCGACCAGCAACGGCGACAGGCCCCAGCTCGCCCCGATCATCGGCGCACTCTGCACCACGAACTTCGCGCCGAAGTAGAGCAATGCCGTTGCGATCAGGAAGCGCAGCAGGTTCATCCACAGCACACTGCGGGTGGCCGCGTAGGCGGCGATGCCTTCGCGCACCTCGACCTGTTCGTGGCCACTGCGCGCCAGCAGGAAAGCCAGCGCAGCCACGAAAGCGAGCAGCAGCACGATGCCTTCGATGCGGCCGATGACGCCGTCCAGCCCGAACACGATCAACGCCAGCGTGGCCACCGCCAGCAGCACCAGCAGCGGCGACAGCAGGCGCGTGCGCACCAGCAAGGGAGCGAAGAGGGCGGCCAGTCCCAGGGTCAGGCCGAAGTTGACGATGTTGCTGCCGACGGCATTGCCGAGGGCAAGGTCCTGCGCGCCGACCACGTAGGCGCGCGCATTGACGAACAACTCCGGCAGCGAGGTGCCGAACGCGACCAGCAACAGGCCAGCGACGAATGGCGAGGCGCCGAGTTTCTGGGCCAGGCCCGAAGCCCCCTTGACGATGGAGTCGCCCCCCAGCGCCAGCAGCACCAGCCCCAATGCGAAGAAACCCCAGGCTTCCACCATCGTCAATCCTCCCCTATCGATGCCGCGATTCTATGCGCATACGGGCCGGCTGCAAGCCGCGCGGCCGCTGCCGCACGATGCGTGGCGTTGGATCAGGAGCAGCCCTCGACGTAATCGACCTGCGGCGGCACGCCCACGCGCCATGCGGTCACCTTGCCGTCCGCATCGGTTTCGAAGACGAGCACGCCGTTGCCGCCGCTGGAATCCTTGATGCGCAGGTTCTTGCCGCCTTCGACGTACTTGTGGGGCTGCTCCTCGACGCCGGGATAGAGCTTGCTGATTTCATCGGCGCCCATGCCGCGCTTGCCGCCACCGGGCGCGATGTACTTGTCGCCCTCGGTGCTGTAGCGGACGAACTTGCCGCCCTCGATCATGAAGGCGAACTCCGCCGGCACCTTCACCCACTTCGGGCTCAGGTGGTAACAAGCCTCGCCTTCCGCGGGAATGCCCTTGAGTTCGCCGCCCCAGGCCTGCTTCGCTTCATCCGCGGTCATGCCGAAGCGCATGTCGCCGTATCCGTCGAAACGGGCATCGGTGGCAACCGGCGGCGGGGACTCTACAGGCGCCGTTGGCGCGACCGTGGACGGCATGTCCTGCGCAGGCTGTTCGGTGGCGGGTGGCGCATCGTCGGCCACCGGCGCGGTTTCGAGGGGCGCTTCCCGCTTGCACGCGGACACGGCCAACACCAGCGCTGCGGCCAAGGGCAGGATCGATTTCATGGGCTCCGCTCCAGGATCTGTGAGGGCCCCAGCCTAGCGCCTATCCCGCAAGAAGCACATGAAGGAGTAATCCCGTTGATGGCGGACCCATCGAACCGGAACGGATTCCGGTTATCCCGGCCGACGGAAATGCTTCTCCAATCCCGCCCAGCAATCCTGGTAATCGCGCTGCCGATGCGTCGCCTCGATGGCCTGTTGCGTCGGCCGGATCACCGCGCGGGTTTCGAACATGAAGGCCATGGTGTCGCTGATGATGTCGGGCTTGGACAGGTCGGCGCGACTGGCCTTTTCGAAGGTGGCCGCATCCGGCCCATGCCCGCTCATGCAGTTGTGCAGCGACGCGCCGCCCGGCGCGAAACCTTCGGCCTTGGCGTCGTAGGCGCCATGCACCAGGCCCATGAACTCGCTGGCCACGTTGCGATGGAACCACGGCGGCCTGAACGTGTCCTGTGCCACCAGCCAGCGCGGCGGGAAGATCACGAAATCCAGATTGGCGCTGCCGGGGGTGTCGCTGGGCGAAGTGAGCACGGTGAAGATCGACGGATCGGGATGGTCGAAGCTGATCGAACCGATGGCGTTGAAGCGGCGCAGGTCGTAGCGGTACGGCGCGTAGTTGCCGTGCCAGGCGACCACGTCCAGCGGCGAGTGGCCGATGGGCGCGCGCCACAGGTGCCCCTGGAACTTGGCGATCAGTTCGAATTCTCCCTCCACGTCTTCGTAGGCCGCGTGCGGGGTTTCGAAATCGCGCGGGTTGGCCAGGCCGTTGGCGCCGATCGGACCGAGATCCGGCAGGCGCAGTAGTGCGCCGAAGTTCTCGCAGATGTAGCCGCGCGACGCGCCATCCAGCAGGTCGACGCGGAAGCGGATGCCACGCGGGACCACCGCGACCTGCTGCGGTTCGACCTCGAGCACACCGAGTTCGCTGGCGATGCGCAAGCGGCCCTGTTGCGGCACGATCAGCAGTTCGCCATCGGCGTCGTAGAAGTAGCGGCCCTGCATGGAACGGTTGGCGGCATACAGGTGGATGCCGACGCCGTGCTGCGCTTCCGCAGAGCCATTGCCGGCCATCGTGAACAACCCGTCGATGAAGTCGAGCGGCGCCTCGCCGATCGGCAACGGGTTCCAGCGCAACTGATCGGGGGTGACCGGGCCGTTGCCGAAATCGTTGTGGAAATAGGAGTGCAGGAACGGCTCGAAGCGGCCATGCATCGCCGCCGGGCGGATGCGATACAGCCAGCTGCGCCGGTTTTCGCCACGCGGCGCGGTGAACGCGGTGCCGGAGAGTTGTTCCGCGTACAGGCCATGAGCGACCTGTTGGGGCGAGTTGCGGCCGATTGGCAGCGTGCCCCCAACCGCTTCTGTCGCGAACTCGTTGGCGAAGCCG
>JAKFDG010000431.1:0-7178 GCA_036677285.1 Pseudoxanthomonas sp. | reverse complement strand
TGCGAACGCGCCCGGTCAACGCCTTCCGCGCCGCCAGCGCGCAAGGAATGCCGACCAGCAACATATGCGCGGCCACGTGGCTGGCATCCATCCATCCGAACAAGAACCTGTCCGTCCCGGCGTTGCCTGCTGCCGAAAGAGGAACCACGGCATGGTTCATCACTGCATACAACAGCACTCCGTAGAGCGCGCCATGCCGCCATGGACTGCGCACCAGTGCCTCCCAGCGCCGGCCGGCGAGGAAATAAGTGCATGCCATGGCGATGGCGATCCCGAAATGCGAGACCAATCCGAGCAAGGCAGTGCCGGCACCGCCGGCAATCGCCGCCTCACGGCCGGTCCAGCCTGCCGCAATCGATTGCAGGATGCGCTCCGGGCCCACGTCCTTGAACGACCACAGCGTGCAGATGTAGACCAGGTCGAGCATTCCCGCGAGCACGCCGCCGGCAAGTACGTAGCGGTAGGGGTGATACCGCGCGGGCTTGCTCATTTCCTGGTTCCCGCGGCGCAAAAAGATCCCGGCGTCCATTCGAGTTCATTCCGTGCGAACAGCGAGGGGCAACCCGAAATCCTGTTTAAACGGCGCGCTCAACGGCGCGCGATGCGCGTGAACAGCGCGCACGGAATGCCGATCAGCACCGCGTAGGCCACAACGCAGGCGAGGGTCCAGGCCAGCGACGGAGGTTGGGCGGACGCGGCGGTGAAATTGGGCACGATCAGTTTGAATATCAGCAGGTACATGCCCGTGCCGTAGAGGGCGCCGCATGCGAGCGGCCTGCGCAACAGCACGGGATGGCGCCCGGCTGCCGCGTGATAGAGGGCCATGAGCACGCACATCAGGTAGGTATACAGGGCAGCGCCGAGCGCCGCGGTCTGCAATCCCCCGGCGAAAGCATCCGCGCCGAGCACCCAGGAAGCGATGGACTGCAGCACGCGGGTCGGCGAAGAACCGTGCAGCGTGGTCCAGTAGATTGCTGCGAACGACAGGTCCAGGAAGGCCGCGGTCACTCCCCCGAGCAGCAGCCAGGGCGTGGCATGGCGGACGGGCAGGCGGGTGAGGGCGTGGGCGAGCGGATTCGGGTTCATGCAGGCAACTCCGCAGGGGGGGCGAGAATTGGCTCCATCTGATCCCGTGCAAGTGGCACTATCAAGGGCCAATTCAGTAGGGCCGAATAGGGCCAATTGGAGGCCGACCATGCTGATGCACCTGCAACTCGATGGAAGAGGGCCATTGCACGCGCAACTGACGCGAGCATTGAAGACCGTTGTGTACGCCGGCAGGGCGGCGCAGGGCGCGCGCCTGCCACCGACGCGCCTGCTGGCGCGGGAATTGGGGATGTCGCGGAACACGGTGCTGGCGGCCTACGAGCAATTGCGCGCAGAGGGTTTCGTGGACGGACGGGTGGGCTCGGGCAGCTATGTCAGCGTGCCTCCACAGGTGCCGCGACCGCCGGTCCGGGTCGAACACCAGATCGAGCCGCAGTCGACCTACATGCGGCGCGCGCGACGCGTGCACGACCACGCCAACATCCCTGGCAAGAGCATTCCGGGCGTGCGTTTTTCCCTGCAGTACGGCGTGCCCCTGGCCAATCCGGCGCTCACCACTGCCTGGGCGCGCGCCTTGTCGCACGCCGCCTTGTACACCCCGCCCAACTATCCGGTCGCACAGGGTTCCGCGGCCCTGCGCCAGGCGATCTGCGACTACCTGGTCCGGCGGCGCGGCATCCAGGCCGACATGGAGGATGTGGTGATCGTGGCGGGCACCCAGCAGGCAGTGGCGCTGACCGCACGGGTATTGCTGGATGCGGACGACCGGGTGGCGATCGAGGAACCCCAATACTATTCGACGCGCGTGGTGCTGCAGGCGCATGGCGCGCGCCTGCAGCCGATCCCCGTCGATGGGGAGGGTCTGGTGTGCGATGCGTTGCCCGTCGATCCGCCCCGACTGGTCTGCGTGACGCCTTCCCACCAGTTCCCCACCGGCGCGCTGCTGCCGCTGTCGCGGCGCATGGCGTTGCTCGAGTACGCGCATGACAACGATTGCTGGATCCTGGAAGACGACTACGACGGCGAATTCCGCTACGACGCCAAGCCGCTGGCGGCGCTGCGTTCGCTGGATCGGGATGGCCGGGTGATCTACGTGGGCACCTTTTCCAAGGCGTTGTTTCCTTCGCTGCGCCTGGGCTATGTGGTCGTCCCGCGGCGCCTGCGCAACGACTTCGTCGCGGCCAAGTGGCTGGAGGATTTCGGTTGCCCCGCGATCGAGCAGGCGGCGCTGGCGCACTTCATGCAGGAAGGAGGATTCGAACGCCACCTGCGGCGCGCGTCGCAGGCATTGAAGACCAGGCGATCGGCCTTGCTCGAAGGCTTGAGGGCCATGGGTCGCGGCCGGCTGGAAATCGCCGACTCACATGCGGGCATGCACCTGGCGGTCTGGTTGCGCGATCGCGATCGCGCGCAGGGCGACGCGTTCATCGCCAATGCCCGTAGCCGCGGATTGGGCCTGTTCCCAATCTGGCCGTACTACCTGGCGCCGCCGGACAACGCCGGCCTGCTGCTGGGGTACGGCGGCCTTTCAGTGGCCGAAATCGAACAGGCGCTTGCGATCTTCGAGCAATGCCTGCAGGACGCCTACGCCTGATTCAACGCGCGGCCAACGCAGCGATTGCAAGGGAAAGCCCCATCCACGCCAGGTCCGCGGCGTGGTTGGCCAACCCGGCCAGCGTCCACGCGTAGTCGAAACCCAGCTTGAGCGCCGACTCCCACGGATTCAGCCCCATCGCGATGCCGATTTGCGTGGCCGCGATGCCCCAGTTGACCAGGACGATGGTCGACAGCGTCGCGACCACCGCCAGCGTCGCGCGCGCGACGCCAGGTTGCATGCCGCCGAAGCGCAGCATCAGCGCGGCATCGATCGCAGCCAGCACCGCCATCCAGCCGCAGGGGCGCTCCAGGTACAAGGCGAGCAGGATCCAGATGAGTGCGAAGCAGATTCCGCCGAGCAGCAACATCGCCGGGGCAAGCCAGCGCGTGGGGCGGGGAATGGGGGACGTTTCTTGCATCGGGGCTCCGGAGTGACGGCACAGGATACTGTGCTGTCGCCAATCACCGGACTCGGCGAACAAAAAAAGGCCGGACACCAGCCCGGCCTTTCGTTCGGTTCTTTCGCGATCGGTGTGCCTAGAAGCGCACGCGAGCGGTGACGCCGTAGCTGCGCGGCTGGCCGGGCACGAAGGTCGGAGTGCTGAACTGGCGGCCCGTGTTGCCGCCATCTATCAGGTATTCCTCGTCCGCCAGGTTGCTGCCCCACACGCCGACGTCCCATCGGTTGTCGTCCAGACGCACGCCCAGGCGCAGGTTGAGCAGGCCGTAGGCATCCTGTTCCAGGCCCGCGACGTTGTCGTCTTCGAAGTAGACCTTCGACTTCCAGACATAGGACGGGCGCAGGTAGAACTGGTTGCCGGCGCCGAACGGGATCTGCCAATCCAGGCCGATCGCGGCGGAATGATCCGGGGTCAGGCGGAAGCGGTTGCCGGCGTAGACCTGGGGGTTGCCATTGTCGTCGGTATCGTCGAAACGGGCGTGGGTCCAGGCGTAGTTGGCGAAGGCGACCAACCCTTTCGTCACTTCGCCCATCACAGACGCTTCGATGCCCTTGGCGGTTGCGTTGCCACCGTTGGTGGGAACGAAGAACGGCGTACCGCCAGCGGGATTGGGACGCAGGGTCTGGAAGTTGCTGTAGTTGTACAAGTAGCCCGCCAGGTCGTACACCAGGCGTCCGTCCATGGCGTTGCCCTTGATTCCCAATTCGTAGCTGTCGACGATCTCGGCCGGCAACACGCTGCTGCCCTGCGGGGTAATGTCGATCACGTTGGGACGACGGCCGCGCGAGACCGTTGCGTAGCCACTGAGCGTATCGGTGAACGCGTAGCGTGCGGCGACGCGCCCGACCACCGAATCGAAGTCCTCGCTGCGCTCGAGGCGGCCATTGGTCGCCAGGTTGAGGATGTTGCTGCCCGCCAGCGGTGCCGGCGTGCCGGTGCCCAGGCCGTTGAGCAGGGTGACGCCATTGCCGGCGAAGCCCCGGTAGGCGGCGGTCTGGCGTTCGCTGCTGGCGCGCACGCCGGCGCTGAGGTCGAGCTTGGGGTTGACGTGCCAGGTGCCATCCAGGAACACATCCCAGGCCTTGGTGGTGCCGTAGTTGGCGAATGCTTCCTGGTGATCCGGCTTGAGCAAGGCCTGCAGGCCCAGCGGCAGGGTATAGGTCAGGTTGGGATCGCCATTGGCCAGCAGCGGGTCGATGATCGGGAAGTGGATGTAAGCAGGGTCCGTTGGAGGCCGTGTTCCGTTGAATATCCGCTCGACCTGGCCGCGGAACTCCGGGTTCTGTGACAACAGTGCCACCAGGCTGCGTTCGTCGGTGCGGAACGGCACCAGCTGCGAACCATCCTCGAAGAAATAGCTGGCGCCCATGAAACCGGCGAAGCGTTCGCCATCGTCGAAATTCAGGCGGAACTCCTGGCTCCACTGTTCGCCCTGCGCGATCTCGGCGAACTCCAGCGCGTAGAGCTGCGAGCCGTCGCCGTCGAATTCCTCGTGCGAGTCGAAGGTGCGCCAGCCGCTGATGGTGTTCAGCGCCCACGAATCGTTGAGCGGGAAATTTCCCAGCACGGTCACACCGCGCACAGTGCGGTCCAGGCCCAGTTCCTCGCCGCGATTGAGTTCGGCATCGTCGAACGGGCCGGTGCTGCCGCGCCGGGTGGGAATGGTGCCGCTGCGGAAATCGGTGCCCGGCGGGGTGTCGTGCTGGTAGTTGAGGATGAAGTCCAGCGAACTCATTTCGCCCATGCGCATGCCCACGCTGGCGCGCACCGCGGTGGTGTCCTTGCCGTTGAGCGTGCCGCCGGACGCATTGTCGATGCTGCCATCGCGTTCTTCGTGGAATACGGCCACGCGTGCGAACAGCGCTTCAGGTGCAATGCTGGCGTTGAAGTAGCCGTTGATCAGGCGCTGGTCGAAGGCGCCGGCGCCGATTTCCAGTTGGCCGGAGTTCTCGTCACGGGCCTTGTTCTGGATCAGGTGCACCGCGCCCACTTCCGCGGCACGTCCGAACAGGGTGCCCTGCGGGCCACGCAGCACTTCCACCCGTTCCATGTCGAACAGTTCCACCGAGGCGCCGCGCGAACGGCTGATCGAGACGCCATCCTGGAATACCGACACCCGCGGTTGCACCGTGGAGTCGCCGCTGTCGGAGGTGATGCCGCGGATCACGAAACCGGGATTGTTGGGACTTTGCTCCTGTACCTGCAGGCCCGGCACGTAACCGGCCAGCTGGCCGAGTCCGGTGATGCCCAGCTTGTCGAGGAAATCGCCGGAATACGCGGTGATCGCGATCGGCACTTCCGCCACCTGCTGCTCGCGCTTCTGCGCGGTCACGACCATGGTGTCGAGCAGGGTCGGTTCGGCGGGCGGCGCCGGCACCGCGGATTCCTGCGCCAGGGCAAGACCGGGCAGGGCCAGCGTGAGCAAGGCGCCACGAAGGGCGAGACTGAGTGGATTGCGCGTGCGCGAAACGTGGCTGGGCATGGTGGCCTTCTGATCCGTGTGATTGTGGGAGGCACGCCCGTCCTGCGAAGGGGGCGGCACGGTCGCGCCAGCTCTCCGTTCCCCGGGAGGCGTGACCATGCCGCGCAGTATGGCGCGGGCATATTGCCATACCATTGCGGACCGCTTTGCCATCTGTCCGCAATGGTCCGGGGTTAGCTTCGACCGCTTTGTCGCCTTCGCCTACAGGAGCTCGCCTTGCCCAAGTTCCCCGAGTTGCCTACGCCACAGTTCACGCGCCGTCGTTTCCTCAAGGCGTTGGCGGTGGCCGCGGCTGCCGCGCCGTTCGCCAGCCGCATGTCGTGGCTGCAGGCAGCGGAAGGCGCGGCGGGACCTGCAGTTTCCAGATTGCATTTCCCGCAATCGGTGGCTTCCGGTGATCCACGTCCGGACCGCGTGCTGTTGTGGACGCGCGCGCCGGATGGGACCGGCGTGGACGTGGTCCTGCGCCTGCAGGTCGCGGACGACCCGCAATTCCAGCAACTGCGCGTGGAACGCGAATTGCTGGCGCGCGCCGAGGCCGATCACTGCCTGCGCGTGCGCGTGCAGGACCTGCAACCGGGACGCCGCTACTTCTACAGGTTCCTGCGTCGCGAGGGCGACGCCTGGGTGGCGTCGCCGACCGGGCGCACGCGCACCGCGCCACCTGTCGACGCGCCGACGCCGGCGCTTAAGTTCGCCGTCCTAAGTTGCCAGGATTACGGCGGGCGCTGGTACAACAGCCTGATGCCGCTACTGGAGGAGGAACTGGATTTCGTCCTGCACCTGGGCGATTTCATCTACGAATCGGTCGGTGATGAAACCTTCCAGAGCGTCGGTGGCGAACGCAGCATCGTGTTCGCCGACCAGGCCGGCGCGTTGCAGGTCGCCAAGAAGGGCAGCCACTACCTCGCCGCGCAGAGCCTGGACAACTACCGTCAATTGCATCGCGAGTACCACACCGACCCGATGCTGCAGGCGCTGCTGGAAAGCGCGCCGCTGGTGGCGATCTGGGACGACCACGAGTTCAGCGACGACTGCTGGCAGGATCATGCCGCGTATAGCAACGGACGCCGCGAGGAAGGCGATCGCCAGCGCCGCCGCAACGCCGAGCACGCCTACTTCGAGTACATGCCTGTCGATGTCGAGGTCGGCGAAAGTGGCGAGGATGGCGCGCTCGCGGTCGATGACGAGCGCCTGCATCCGCACACCCGGCTGTGGCGCGCACTGGATTTCGGACGCGACCTGCGCCTGTTGCTGCTCGACTATCGCAGCCAGCGCCCGGACCATCCCATTCCGGAGGACGCCTTCCCCGGAGCGCTGGCGTACGACCAGCCTGCATTGCAGCGCCTGCTGCCACAGCTGGGCCTGGATTACGCGGCGATGGCGCCGAAGCTGCTGGCCTATCTCGATCTCGCCGATGAAAGCTGGAAACACCTGCAGCGTCCCTTGCAACGAGCGCTCGGCCGCGCGTATGCCGACGAAGGCATCGACAAGCGCGAAGCAGTGAAGCGGGCGCAAGCGTTGAGCACCGCACCCATGGCGATCATGGTGCTGCGCGATATCCTGCAGCGTTACAACGCCGCGGTTCCCGG
>JAKFDG010000430.1:0-2524 GCA_036677285.1 Pseudoxanthomonas sp. | reverse complement strand
GCCAATCCGCGCTATGTGCTGCGCAATTACCTGGCGCAGCAGGCGATAGACCGGGCCGAGGCCGGCGACGAATCCGGGATTGCGGAGTTGCTCGAGGTGATGCGCCGGCCCTACGACGACCAGCCTGGCAACGAACGTTTTGCGCAGAAGCGGCCGGACTGGGCGCGCGACCGTGCTGGGTGCTCGATGCTGTCTTGCAGCTCCTGAGCCTGTCGTTGTGGGAGCGGCGTAGTCGCGATGGTCTTCCCTCGAATGCTCTATCGCGACTCACGTCGCTCCCACAGTGCATGTCTTGAAATTCAGATCTTGCGCACGCGGAAATTACGGCCCTTGATCTTGCCGGCGTCCAGCCGTGCCAGCGCATTGTTCGCCTGCGCGCGCTGGATGGCGACGTAGGAGCGGGTGGCGAAGATGTCGATCTTGCCGATGGCGCTGGCCGCAAGCCCGGCATCGCCGGTCAATGCGCCGAGGATATCCCCCGGCCGCAGCTTGTCGGTGCGGCCGGCGTCGATGCGCAGGGTCGCCATGGCGGCCTGCGGTGCGCCGCGTGCCGCGGGTGCCGTCGCGACCACGCGCTTCCAGTGCAACGGGCTGCCTTGCCTTTCCTCGAGCACATGCGCGCGCGGCACTTCGCGTGGTGAACACAGGCTCAGTACCTGACCGCCGCGCCCGGCGCGCCCGGTGCGCCCGATGCGGTGCACGTACACATCCGGGTCGGTCGGCAGTTCGTAATTGACCACGGTGGCCAGGTCATCGATATCCAGCCCGCGCGCGGCCACGTCGCTGGCCACCAGCACGTTGCAGCTGCGATTGGCGAACCGCACCAGGACTTCGTCACGGTCGCGCTGCTCCATGTCGCCATGCAGCGCCAATGCGGAGAAGCCGAAGTGCTGCAGCGATCCGGCCACTTCATCCACGTCGCGCCGGGTGTTGCAGAACACCACGCTCGATTCGGGGCGTTGTTCGGACAGCAGCGCGGCCAGCGCGGTCTGTTTCCGCGGCAGGTCCACTTCGTAGAAGGTCTGCTCGACTGCCGGTTGTTCGACTACGCCGCCCGCGCTGACTTCCAGCGGCTCGCGCATCGCGTTGCGCGCGATCACGCGGATGGCCTCGGGGAAGGTGGCCGAGAACAGCAGGCTCTGCCGGTCCTTCGGGGTCTTGCCGATGATTTCGCGGATCGGCTCCTCGAAACCCATGTCGAGCATCCGGTCAGCCTCGTCGAGCACCAGGGTGCGCACGCCGCCCAGGTGCAGGACCTTCTTGCGCATCAATTCCTGGATGCGTCCTGGCGTACCGACCACCACGTGCGGATCGTGGGTCAGCGACGCCAGTTGCGGGGCCAGCGGCATGCCGCCGGTCAACACCAGGACCTTCAGGTTGGGGATGCCGCTGGCCAGCTTGCGCAGCTGCTTGCCGACCTGGTCAGCGAGTTCGCGGGTGGGGCAGAGCACCAGCGCCTGCGCGCGGATCAGTGCCGGATCGAGTCGGTGCAGCAGGCCCAGCCCGAACGCCGCGGTCTTGCCGCTGCCGGTGGGCGCCTGCGCGATCACGTCCCGTCCGGCCAGGATCGCCGGGAGGCTTTCGGCTTGGATCGGGGTCATCTGCGTGTAGCCGCAGGCTTCCACGCCCTGCTTCAGACCCGGTGAAAGGGCCAGTGTGCTGAAGTCATTCATGCACCATGATCGCCAGTTAAGAGGATCGAGGCAATGAATCGCCTGCACGCGGGTAGTGGCGCCGCCATTGCGCAGGACCATGAGCAGCGCAGACGCACCCTAGCCAAGCCCGTGCGGCGTGCATAGAATCATGGTGCACAGCACAATGGCAACGGCATGACCTACTGCGTCGGTATCGAAGTAAACGAAGGCCTGGTCTTCGCCGCGGACACGCGCACCAGCGCCTCGTTCGACGACGTGCGCATCCATCGCAAGCTGCATGTCTTCGAATATCCGGGCGATCGGGTCTTCGCGATCATGTCGGCGGGCAACCTGGCGACCACGCAGCTGACCATTTCGCGCTTGCTGCATGATGCGGAAGATCCCGGCAATCCACGCAGCCTGCGTTCTTTTTCGCATCTGTACGAAGTAGCTGAATACGTCGGCGAAGTGCTCGTGGCCAGTCAGGCGAGGATGAGCGACGACGCGCAGCAGAAGGGCGTCAACGTGCAGTCCACCTTGGTCCTGGGCGGGCAGATCGCCGGCGAACGTCCCGGCCTGTACATGATCTACCCGCTGGGCAACTGCATCGCCACCTCGCCGGAAACGCCGTACCTGCAGATTGGCGAGTCGAAGTACGGCAAACCGATCCTGGACCGCATCCTGCGCCCGCAGACTCCGCTCGAGGACGCCGCGCGCTGTGCCCTGGTGTCGCTGGATTCGACCATCCGCTCCAACCTGTCGGTCGGCATGCCGATCGACATGGTGCTGATCCGCGCCGGCGACCTGAAGATCACCCAGAAGATGCGGCTGGAAGACGATACGCCGCTGTATTCCGAAATCCACGATACGTGGTCGCGCAAACTGGAAGC
>JAKFDG010000429.1:0-13308 GCA_036677285.1 Pseudoxanthomonas sp. | reverse complement strand
TCGCCGGCACGGTGAAACAGGTGGCGGAACTGTGGCGTGCGGGCTCCGAACTGGTGCGGGTCACGGTCAACAATGCCGAGTCGGCCGCGGCGGTGCCGCACATCGTCGACAAGCTGCGGATGATGGGCATCGAAGTGCCGGTGATCGGCGACTTCCACTACAACGGCCATACGCTGCTGACCAACGAGCCGGCCTGTGCCGAAGCGCTGGGGAAATACCGCATCAATCCCGGCAACGTCGGTTTCGGCCGCAAGCGCGACACGCAGTTCGCGCAGCTGATCGAGTTCGCCATCCAGTATGGAAAACCGGTGCGCATCGGCGTCAATTGGGGCTCTCTGGACCAATCGCTGGCCGCGCAGTTGATGGACGAGAACGCGCAGCGCGCCGAGCCCTGGGAAGCCAGCCACGTGCTGCGCGAGGCCTTGATCCGCTCGGCGCTGGATTCGGCCGAACGCGCGGTGGAGATCGGCCTGCCGCGCGAACGCATCGTGCTGAGCTGCAAGGTCAGCGGCGTGCAGGAACTGATCGCGGTGTATCGGGATCTGGCCCAGCGTTCGGATTTCGCGCTGCATCTTGGTCTGACCGAAGCGGGCATCGGCAGCAAGGGCATCGTCGCTTCCTCCGCCGCGCTGGCGGTGCTGCTGCAGGAAGGCATCGGCGACACCATCCGCATCTCGCTCACGCCGGAACCCGGCCAGTCGCGGACCCAGGAAGTGATCGTCGCCCAGGAACTGCTGCAGACCACCGGCCTGCGCGCGTTCACGCCGATGGTCACCGCGTGCCCGGGTTGCGGGCGCACCACTTCCGAATTTTTCCAGGAACTGGCGAAAGTGGTACAGAACCACGTACGCGGCAAGATGCCGGAATGGAAGGTCAGCCATCCGGGCGCGGAGAACATGACCCTGGCGGTGATGGGTTGCGTGGTCAACGGGCCAGGCGAATCGCGCCACGCCAACATCGGCATTTCGCTGCCGGGCACCGGCGAGGCCCCGACCGCGCCGGTGTTCATCGATGGCGAGAAGGCGGTGACCCTGCGCGGCGAGAACATCGCCCACGAGTTCGTCGCCCTGATCGACGATTACGTCGAAAAGCGTTATGCACGAAGCTCTGGGTGAAAGCGCTGCGCAGGGCGCGCGCGCCATCGCCGACATATTCCGGCGCTATACCTGGCGCATCGCACTGGTCTTCCTCGGCCTGCTGCTGCCGCTCTGGGCATTCGTCGAACTGGCCGACGAAGTGCACGAACTGGAAAGCTTCCTGTTCGACGACCCGCTGCTGTGGCGCGCCCGTGCCCTGGCCGGGCCGGGACTGGACCGGTTCTTCGGCCTCGTCTCGGCGATCGGCTACCAATATGGCGTCATACCGGCCGATATCCTGATCGTGCTGGGCCTGCTGTTCGCGAGGCGCTGGCGCGAAGCTTCGTTTGCGGCGGCGGCGTTTTCCGGCTCGGCGCTGCTCAACCTTGCGACCAAGCAGTTCTTCCAGCGTGACCGGCCCATGCTGTGGATGTCCATCGCGCCGGAATCCACCTTCAGCTTCCCCAGTGGCCATGCGATGGGTTCCATGACCCTGGCGGTGGTGGTCTTCCTGCTGGCCTGGCATACGCGCTGGCGGGCGCCCGTGGCCGTGCTGGCGGCGCTGTTCGTGGCACTGGTCGGGGCATCCCGGATCTACCTCGGCGTGCATTACCCATCCGATATCCTGGGTGGCTGGATGGCGGCGTCGACGTGGACGGTAGCGGTCTACCTGGTGCTGTTCCGGACCAGGTTGCGCCCGTGGTCGGGTTCGGAGCACTGGATTCAGTGATAGATCCGCTCGCGTTCCTGCTGCAGGCGCCGGCGCAGGTATTCATCCCGGCTCAGGCCGTCCGGTATGTCGCGCATCGCCATCACTTCGGCAACGACGGCCCGTTCGCGCGCCTTGTAGTCCTGGAAGCGGGGATCGCGCTGCTGCTGCGCGAGGTGCTCGCGAGTGCGCCGGTCGGCGCGCGCGCGGTATCGCTCCATCAAATCGGCGATCTGCGCGGCCTGTTGCGCTTCGTCGGCGACGGTTGCCTTGATCAGGCCGCTGCGCAGCACCAACGCTTCGCCCGCGGATAAGCCGCCGTCATGCTCGTACTTGCCTATCGAGGTCGCCAACGCGCGTGCCTGCTCGGATCGTTCAACCGCACCGAGCTTCGGTGCGTCCCGCAGGAAGCGTTTGGCCCGTGCCTCGAACTCCTGGCGCTCACGGAATGTCTGGGCCTGTGGACTGGTCCGCAACGCAGCCAGCTGCGGATCGGCCGCGACGGCAGCGGCCGTGGCGGTGTCGACAGGCACGGATACATCCGGTGACGCGCGCTGGCTGGCCATCCAGCCTGCGCCTGTCAGCAGGACCAGCAACCCGGTGATGAGGGCGATTTTTTGTTTCATGGATCGAAGCATACCGCCGGCCCGCGTTCGAGCCGGCGGTAAGTCCCCCATCAACCCAGCAACTGGTCCACGAGCCAATACAGCGGGTTGAATGGTTTGGCGCGGTCGGCCTGGTCGTTCTCCTCGCTGGCGTCGAGGACTTTGCCCTGGCCATCCAGCACGCTGTCGATGAAGTTCTTCAGCTGCAGGTTCTGCGCCTGTACATCGCCGTTCTTGAAGTCGACGATGGTGGTGCAGTGGCTTTCGTTGAGCGCGCGATACTGCGGGAAATAGCCGCCGAAGTTGCCCAATCCGTTGAGGCGCTGCGACAGGCGCGCGGTATCGATGTCCCAGCGTGCGTGGATCTGCTGCTCCTTGGCCGCCTGCGTAGGCGCGTTGTAGATATCCGGGTGGAAGCGTTCATAGGAATAGGATGAATAGTTCAGGTCCTTCCAGAAGTGGGTATGGCCCAGGCGGTCGTTCGGATATTTCGACGACAGCGCGGTGTACAGCGAACCCAGTTCGCCCAGGTTGAACTGCGGCATGCCACTGGCCAGGTACGGAAGCGGACCATTGGCCGCGTCCAGTCCCCATGCGCCGCGGATCAGCGCCATCAGCGGCTGCGACGGATATTGCTGCGGGTCGCCGTTGGCCGGAGTAGGGAAGATCGGGCCGGAGTCGTCGATCAGGAAGCCGCGGGTGGGCGCCATGTCGCGCCGGGTCGGGAAATAGTTGGTCAGGCTGCCCGCGCCGCCGGCGCTGCAGCCGGTGGACAGCATCTGCGTGGGCCGCGGCAGGTTGTCCTTGAGCCAGCTCACCACCGCGCGAGTGTTGCGCACGCCGTTGTGGTGCCAGATCAGAGGCGCATTGGTGCCGTTCGGGTCGTTGTATACCGCGACCTTGTCGCCACTGTAGATATCGCCGGTGCAGTAGGGCACGTAGACCATGTTCCACTGCTGGGTCTTCACCGCGTCGAACGGACTGACCCGGGTCACGAACGGGCTGACCAGGCTGGAGCCGGGGTTCAGCAGGCTCATGTAGTCATCGGGAATGCCGTTGGGATTGCGCGCGCCGCGGATGCCGCTCTGGCCGGTGCAACTGGCGTAATCCCAGCAGGCGCCGCCGCCTTCCATGTAGACGATGGTATTGCGGGTGTTGGCCACGCGATTGACGAAGAACTTGTAGGGCGAACCATCGCCGCAGACCGCGCCGGTTTCAGGCGCCAGCTGCACGGTTTGCCATTGGCTGTAGGCGCCCGGACTGAAGCCATCGCTGAAACCGGAAGGATTGGAGAGCAGCGGATAGACGCCCTGGCGTTGCGCGGACGTGACCTTGTTGTCGGCCTTGGGTGGAGAGACGAGATTCACCAGGGTCTGCCAGAAGCTGTAGTCGCCTTCTTCGGCTTTCAGCGGCAAGGCGGTGAAGAGAGTGACGGCGCTGGCCGCCAGCACAACGGTGATACGTGCGGATGCTGCCATGTTCGAATCCTCCGTGATGATCGGTGGGACTGGCGGGTGACGCTGAGCCGGGAGTGGACACCGGACTCCATACAGCGGCGCATGGATTAGCACCGGCACCGTCAACGAACAACCGCACCGTGGCGATCCGGTGGCTTTTGGCTGTTTAGCCCCCGTAGGTGGCCGCTTTTGCCCCTCCGGGAGGCCGCGGTGCAGCCGCCACTCTTGCGTTGCAGCAAGCCTCTAGCGCACCACCACCGTGGTCGCCTTGTTGGCGATGAGATAGGGCTTGAGGTCCTCGACCTGCCTGACTTTGCCGATGGCGCGTTGGGCGAACTTGAGCCCGGTGATGC
Organism: Pseudoxanthomonas sp.; assembly: GCA_036677285.1. Taxonomy (GTDB): domain Bacteria; phylum Pseudomonadota; class Gammaproteobacteria; order Xanthomonadales; family Xanthomonadaceae; genus Pseudoxanthomonas_A. Next base: position 9,108 of record JAKFDG010000429.1, on the reverse strand, counting down.
GCACATGGCAGTTCTCGAACGGGCGCTCGGTGTCCTTGCCTTTCGAACAATAGACCACGCGACCATCGCGGTCCCAGCCCAGTACCAGGCGTTCCTGGTTGTGGCTGGTGCGGTAGATCCAGCCTTTCTGGATATCGGATTCGGACATGGCCATTGCAGTGTTCCCGATGAATTGAAGTCGTGCGGACTATTCGCCCGGCTTGGCCGCGGAAGTAGGCGCTTCCGATTCCGCGCGCCGCGCAAGTATCGCTTCACGGTGTGCGATGTAGGCATTGGCGACGAAGATGATGCCGGCGCCCAGTATCGTCCACCGGTCCAGCGGTTCGTCGAACAGCCACCATGCGAACACCACCACGATGGGCAGCTGCATGAAGCTGATCGGGGTCAGCGCCGAGACCTCGCCCAGTTTCAGCGCACGGGTCCACAGCATGTGCCCGCTGGTGCCCAGCACGCCTGCGGCGACCACCCACAGCCAGGTGATGCCTTGCGGCCATTCCCAGACGCTCAACGCCGGCAGCAGCGACATCGGCACCCACAGCAGGGTGGTGTAGATGACGATGCGGTCGGCGGGTTCGGTTTCCGACAGCTGCTTGATCTGGATCGCGACGATGCTGCTCAGCACCGCCGCCAGCAGCGCCACCAGGGTGCCGATGCTGAACTCGGCGGTGCCCGGGCGCACGATGACAATCACCCCGATGAAGCCCAGGATCACCGCGGTCCAGCGCCGCGCGCGTACCTGTTCGCTCAACAGCGCAGCGGCGGCGATGGTCACGAACAGGGGCGTGGAATACGACAGCGATACCGCTTGCGCCAGCGGCAGGTTCCCGATTGCCCAGAACCCGGCCAGCATCGAGCAGATGCCGATCAGGCAGCGGAACAGATAACGCGGGAACTGGGTAGTGCGCAGGAAGCCGGGGCCATGGCGCAGCAACAACGGCAGGGCGGCGAGCAGCCCGAAGAAATTGCGGAAGAACGCGATCTCGAAGGTATGCAGGGTCGCCGAAGCCAACCGTATCGCCACCACCATCAGGCCGAAGAACAGGGTGCTGCCCAGCATCAGCAGCGCGGCGCGCATCGGCGTGGACATGCCCGCCTTCACCAACGCGTGCCGATGATCTTCGGCTCCGGTTCGATCGCGATCCCGAAGCGGTCATGCACCGATGCGGCGATGCGCCGCGCCAGGGCCAGCAGTTCCGTACCCTTGGCCTGGCCATGGTTGACCAGCACCAGCGAGTGCGTTGCGGCTACGCCGGCGTCGCCTTCGCGGGAGCCTTTCCAGCCGCAGGACTCGATCATCCAGGCAGCGGAGAGCTTGCGGTTGCCGGCGGCGTCGCCACGGAACGTGGGCAATGCAGGGTGTTCCTGCAGCAGCGCTTCCGCCCGCGCCAGTGGCACGATCGGATTCTTGAAGAAGCTGCCGGCGTTGCCGATCACCGCCGGGTCCGGCAGTTTGCGGCGGCGGATGCGGATCACTGCGTTGGCGACGTCGCGGAAGGTCGGTGCTTCCACGCCCATCGCCACCAGTTCTTCGGGGATGCCGGCGTAGTCGAGCTTCAGCGCACGTTGGCGCGGCAATGCGAACTCCACCGCGGTGACGATGTGGCGATCCGGCACGCGCTTGAACAGGCTGTCGCGGTAGGCGAACGCGCAGGCATCGTGGTCGAGTCGCGCGACTTCACCAGTGCTGCGATCGAAGGTCTCCACCGTACGCACGAATTCGCCGACTTCGGTGCCGTAGGCGCCGATGTTCTGGATCGGCGCGGCGCCGGCGGTGCCGGGGATCAGTGCCAGGTTTTCCAGCCCCATCAGTCCCTGTTCGAGGGTCCACAGCACCAGGGCATGCCATTCGACGCCGGCGTCCACGCGCACGATCGCGTGTTCGGCATGGTCCTCGATTATGGCGATGCGACGGGTGTCCAGCGAGATGACCGCGCCTTCCGGATCTCCCGCGAACAGCAGGTTGCTGCCGCCGCCGAGGACCAGCGGGGCAGGGCCCTGCAGTTGCGGTAGCGACAGCACTTCCCCAAGCGCAGCGCCGTCGCCGACTTCGACCAGCCACGGCGCGCGGGCCGCGACCCCGAAGGTGTTGCGAGATTGCAGCGCAGCGTTCTCCGTGAGCCGCCAGCGTGGGCTCATATCGGGGCGACCAGGCCGCTGCGGTGCTCGCGGCGGCGACGCATCGCCTCCACGCACTCTCGCACCAGCTCCGGGCCGCGATAGACCAGGCCCGTGTAGCACTGCACCAGCGAGGCGCCGGCGGACATCTTCGCGACCGCATCGGCGCCGGACAGGATGCCGCCCACGCCGATCAGCGGGATGCTGTCGGGCAGGCGGGTACGCAGTTTGCGCAATACCGTGGTCGACTGGTCCATCAATGGCGCCCCGGACAATCCGCCGGTTTCATGCGCCAGGCGGTGGTCTTGCACGCTGAGGCGCGAGACCGTGGTGTTGGTCGCAATCACTCCGTCCACCGACAGATCGCTCAGCACGCGTGCGACCGCGTCGATGTCCTCGTCGGATAGATCCGGCGCCACCTTGACCAGCATGGGAACGCGCTTGCCATGCTGTGCACCCAGCTCTTCCTGGGCGTCGCGCAAGGTGCCGACCAGGTGGCGCAGGGCCTGTTCTTCCTGCAGTTCGCGCAGGCCCGCGGTGTTGGGCGAGGAAATGTTGACGGTGATGTAGTCGGCCAGCGGGTACACGCGTTCCAGGCAGTACAGGTAGTCGGACGCGGCACGCTCGTTGGAGGTGTCCTTGTTCTTGCCGATGTTGATGCCCAGCAGTCCCGTCTTCCTGCGCGCGCGCTCGACGTTGCGCACCAGTACGTCCACGCCCTGGTTGTTGAAGCCGAGGCGGTTGATCACCGCGTTGTGCTCGGGCAGGCGGAACATGCGCGGCTTCGGATTGCCCGGCTGCGCGCGCGGCGTGACCGTGCCGACTTCGACGAAACCGAATCCCAAGGCGAGCAGGGCGTCGATATGCGCCCCGTTCTTGTCCAGGCCCGCGGCCAGGCCGACCGGGTTGGGGAAGGTCAGGCCCATGACCTTGGTCGGCATGGGCTCGATCTGCCGCGCCAGCAATGGACTGGAGCCGGTGCGGTAGGCCAGTTCCATGGCCTTCAGCCCCAACGCATGGGCGTGCTCTGCATCGAGGCCGAACAGGAAGGGGCGGGCGAGGTTGTACACGTCGGGGGAGGTGTTCTCGGTGGGTGGTCGGTTGTTGGTGGTTGTTAGTCGTACCGGCCGCCTCAACGGCACCCATCACCCACTAACAACCACCAACCGGTTCTTACAGGTCGAACTTGATGCCCTGCGCCAACGGCAGCGAATCGGAATAGTTGATCGTGTTGGTCTGGCGACGCATATAGACCTTCCACGCATCGGAGCCCGATTCACGGCCACCGCCGGTTTCCTTCTCGCCGCCGAAGGCGCCGCCGATCTCGGCGCCGCTGGTGCCGATGTTGACGTTGGCGATGCCGCAATCCGAACCGGCGGCGGACAGGAACTGCTCGGCCGCCTTCAGGTTCTGGGTGAAGATCGACGACGACAGGCCTTGCGGCACCGCGTTCTGCATGTCGATGGCTTCGTCCAGGGTCTTGTACTTCATCACGTACAGGATCGGGGCGAAGGTTTCATGCTGCACGACCTCATCCGAATTCTTCAGGCCGGTGACGATGGCCGGCAGCACGAAGTTGCCGGCGCGGTCGAGGGCGGTGCCGCCGGTCTCGACCTTGCCGCCGCTGGCCTTGGCCTTCTCGATCGAAGCCAGGAACTGCTGCACCGCGCCCTGGCTGTTGAGCGGGCCCATCAGGTTGGTCGGGTCGAGCGGGTCGCCGATCTTGCCTTCCACCTGCTTGTAGGCCTTGATCAGCGTGGCCAGCACGTTGTCGTAGATCGATTCGTGCACGATCAGGCGGCGGGTGGTGGTGCAGCGCTGGCCGGCGGTGCCGACCGCACCGAACACGATGCCGGGAATCGCCAACTTCAGTTCTGCGGTCTCGTCCAGGATGATGGCGTTGTTGCCGCCCAGTTCCAGCAGGCTGCGGCCCATGCGCCGGGCGACGCGCTCGCCGACGGTACGGCCGACCTGGGTGGAACCGGTGAAGCTGATCAGCGGGATGCGCTTGTCGTCGACGAAGGCCTGGGCCAGTTCGACGCCGGCGTCGTTGATCAGGAAGAAGATGTCCGGGAAGCCGCCGGCCTTCAGCGCGTCGTTGCAGATCTTCATGCTGGCGATGGCGGTGAGCGGGGTCTTGTTGGACGGCTTCCAGATGCAGACGTCGCCGCAGATGGCGGCCAGGAACGAATTCCACGCCCACACCGCGACCGGGAAGTTGAACGCGCTGATGATGCCGACCAGGCCCAGCGGCTGGTACTGCTCGTACATGCGGTGGCCGGGGCGCTCGGAGTGCATGGTGTAGCCGTAGAGCATGCGGCTCTGGCCCACGGCGAAGTCGGCGATGTCGATCATCTCCTGCACTTCGCCATCGCCCTCTGGCTTGCTCTTGCCCATTTCCAGCGCGACCAGCGAACCCAGCGCGTCCTTGTGCTTGCGCAGTGCATCGCCGCACAGTCGCACGGCTTCGCCGCGGCGCGGGGCCGGGGTGGTGCGCCAGACCTTGAAGGCTTCCTGCGCGCGCGCCACGATCGTCTCGTAGTCCGCCTGGCTGGTGGCGTGGACTTCGCCGATCACTTCATCCGTGGTCGGGTTGATCGACTGCAGCAGGCCGGCGTCGGTCGTGGTCGACCATTCGCCGCGGCCGAGGTAGGTGCCGGAATTGGAGGGGCCAAGGGCAAGCGCCTTGAGCAGGTCAGCGGACATGGAAACTCCTGGAATGCGAAAACGGCCGCAAGCGGGGGACGCGGCCGATAAGGTGGTTGAATTTTAGCAGAGAGCCCGACGTTCCTTCTCCCTCGGGAGGAAGGAGACTGGCTAGGGCAGCGAGCGCCCCGGCATCCATCGTTCCGTTGCCATCCTTTCCAGCAGCGCCACGACCTGCTCGCGGGCCACGGGTTCATGGATGGGCAACACGACGGTGTCGCCGTCCCGGGCCCACTCAAGCGGGATCCTTGCGGCTTCCGCTTCGTCCAGGCAGGTGACGATGGCGTCTGCGGCCATGCCGCCGTCGAGCAGGGTCTGGCGCATGATCCCGGCGATTTCGCCGGGCGCCCGGCCGCGCAGATAGTCGCCGCCGATGTCCTTGAGCACCACCAACGCAGGCAGGAAGCCATGGGCGGTCGTCACCAGCTCGCGAATATCCTCATCCTCGCGATTGCCGGCCTGGCCCAGGACCAGCGCCAATCGCCCAACACGCCCGCTGGTGGCGACGTGGAGCAACTCTCGCAGGCCATCCGGGTTGTGCGCGTAATCGACGAAAACGATCAAGTCGCCGAACTGCCAGTGCTGCAGCCTTCCCGGGTTGTCCGCGTGGGCTTGGCCGAAGTGCGCCAGGGTCGCTGCGATGGTGGCAGGGTCGATGCCCAGCGCCGAGGCGGCCAGCGCGGCGCCAGCGATGTTGCCGATGTTGTAGACAGCGCGTCCCTGCATGGTCAGCGGCATCGCGGCGACTGCGCCGAGGTCGTGGGTATCACCGGTCTGATGCAGGAGCAGCCGTCCGTCGCGCACACCACAGGCAGGACCGCCCCGTTCGCGGTGCGCGATGAGTGCAGGCAGGTCGAAATCCAGGGCGAACCAGCCGAGCGGGCAGGCCAAGGTTCTTGATTGTCGAACCAGTACCGGATCATCTGCATTGAGAACCAGCAATCCATGATCGTCGATGGCACGGGCCACGGTCAGCTTCACCATCGCCAGGTCATCGAGGTCATGGATGCCGTATTCGCCGAAATGATCGGCGGCGATATTGGTGACGATGGCGGCGTTGGCATACGCCAGGGCCAGGCCACGGCGCAGCATGCCGCCGCGCGCGGTTTCCAGGATCGCAGCCTGCGCCTGGGTCTGGCGCAATGCGGTGCGGGCACCGGTGGGGCCGGAGAAATCGCCCGCTTCCAGCGCCACGCCGTCGAAATAGACGCCGTCGGTGCAGCTGTGCGCGGTGCGCCAGCCATGCGCCTTCGCCATCGCCGCCAGCAGTCGCACCGTGGTGGTCTTGCCGTTCGAACCGGTGACCAGCGCGGTGGGGATGGCGTGTAGCGCCTCCCATGGGATCCTGTCCGGCGACGGCAGCCCGTCGATGAACCAGCTGCGGCTGCCGCCGCCTTCACCAAGGGTGACTTCATCGTCGTCGGCGAGGAAGGGAAGGTGGTGTGCGCCGGCTGCATGCATCAGCTCGATGAGCTCGGGCCGGGATTCGGCCCTGGCTGCCGCGCGCAAAGTCTGGAACGCCGAATCCCGGTCCCAGATTGCCGCGTATCCCGGGGCGTGGAAGGGTTCGGGTTGCCGTTCCCGGGAGGACTGAAGCGAGTACGCAGACCACCAGGCCCACTCATTGACCTCGGTGGCGGTGTAGAGCTGGTCGGCGGGGGCAGGAAAAGCCAGCGATGAGCCGCTGCGATGGCGGCGGACGACGATCCCGTCATCCGGCCAGCCGACTGCCTCGCGTGCCGCCTGTACGTTGCCCTTCCAGGCGGCAAGTGCATCTTCGTCGAACGCCAGCCCACGTGCCGTCTCCAGCGCCGCGCCGGTCCCCGGGAAATAGATATTGCTGCCGGTCAGCCGGCGCGAATCCTCGAACGGTTCTGGAAGCACGGGAGGTCAGTCGCTTTCTTCGCGCTCGAACACCAGTCCGCGCTCGTCGCGCACCACGCCTTCCATGTTCGCGAAAGGAGTCTCTTCCGGCGCGGATTCCAGCGATGGAAGTTCCATCCGCGGCGCGGCCCTGGCGACTTCACCCTGCGGCTGGAACTTGATGATCTGCTTCCACGTCCGGGTCAGCGCATCGGCGAACACCAGGATCAGGTCGCCCGGCTGGCCCATGCGCAGCGCGGCATCGGTGGCTTCCTGTTCGTCGGGGATGATCGACATCGCGGCGGGCGCGATTCCCGCCGCTTCCAGCGCTTTGGAAATGATGCGCGGTACTTCGTCGCCATCGCGGCCACGCAACGAATCGTCGCGGCGCACGATGTAATGATCGAATTTGCCGGCGACGGCGTCCGCGATCGCGCGCAGGTCGTCATCGCGACGGTCGCCAGGGCCCGCAAGCACCACGATGCGGCGCCCGGTCACGTCCAGCCGTTGTGCCAGATCGGCCATCACCCCTACCGCATGTGCGTTGTGGCCGTAATCCATCAACACCTTGAACGGGTGTTCATTGAACACGTTCATGCGGCCCGGGGCCTGGAAGAACGTGGTGTCGAAGGTGCGCAACCCCTGGCGGATCGCGTCGAGCTTGATTCCCAGCGAGAACGCCATCGCCGCGGCGACCATCGCGTTCTGCACGTTGTGCAGGGCGCGGCCTTCCATCGTCGCCGGGATCAGGTGCGTCCACATCAGCGGGATGTGGCTGCCCTTGTCGTACAACGTGATCATGTGGCCGTTGACGCCGGCCTCCAGCGCGCAGGCGCGGCCGCCGGCGCGGATGTGCTCACGCACCAGCGCGTGCGAGGGATTCAGGGTGACGTAGCAGATCACCTTGGCGTCGGTGTAGGCCGACATCTTCATCACATTGGGATCGTCGGCGTTCAACACCGCGCAATCCTTCGCCACTTCCACGACGATGCGCTTGATCTCTGCGAGCTGCTCCAGCGTGTCGATGCCCTTCAGGCCGAGGTGGTCGGAAGCGACGTTGATCACCGCGCCGACGTCCACGCTGGGCACGCCCATGCCCGAGCGCAGCAGGCCGCCGCGCGCGGTTTCGAGGATGGCCATGTCGATCTGCGGATCGGAAAGGACCATCCGGGCGGAGACCGGACCGGTCATGTCGCCTTCCACGGTGCGCTGGCCATCGATGTAGACGCCGTCGGTGGTGGTCAGGCCGGGTGTGTAGCCGGCCATCTTGGTGATGTGCGCGAGCATGCGCGCGGTGGTGGTCTTGCCGTTGGTGCCGGTGATGGCGGCGATCGGCACGCGCGCCGGCGTGCCCGGTGGGAACAGCATGTCGATGACCGGGCCGGCGGCGTCGCGCGGGGTGCCTTCGCTAGGCGCCACGTGCATGCGGAAGCCGGGCGCGGCATTGATCTCGCAGATGCCGCCGCCGATCGACTTGTAGCTCTCGGCGATGTTGGGCGAGATGAAATCCACGCCGCCCACGTCCAGGCCGATGGCGCGCACCGCGCGCACCGCCATGTCGCGGTTGTCGGGGTGGATGATGTCGGTGACGTCGGTGGCGGTTCCGCCAGTGGACAGGTTGGCGGTGGAACGCAGGAACACCACCTCGCCTTCCTTGGGCACCGAGAAGTGGTTGTAGCCCACGCGCTCCAACATCAGGTCGGCCTGCGCATCCAGTTCCAGCCGGGTCAGCACTTTTTCATGACCGACGCCGCGGCGTGGATCGGAATTCACGTCGTCGACCAGTTCGGCGATGTCGCGCTTGCCGTCGCCGATTACGTGGCCGGGGGTGCGCTTGGTCGCGGCGATCAGCTCGCCGTTGACCACCAGCAGGCGGTGGTCGTCGCCGCCGATGTAGGTTTCTACGATCACCGAGCGTGAATGCTCGCGCGCGGCTGCGAAACCCTCGCGGATTTCGTCTTCGCCAGAGATGTTGATGGTGATGCCGCGGCCATGGTTGCCGTTGTAGGGCTTGGTGACCACGGTCCCGCCCAGCTTGCGCGCCGCACGCAGGGCGCCGCTGGCGTCGCTGACCAATTCCTGGCGCGGCACCGGCAGGCCCAGCGAGCCGAGGATCTTGTTGGTCTCTTCCTTGTCGCTGGCCAGTTCCACCGCGATGTGCGGGGTCTTGCCGGTGATGGTGGCCTGGATGCGCTGCTGGTACTTGCCGTGGCCGAACTGGATCAGCGACTGCTGGTTCAGGCGCAACCACGGGATGCCGCGTTCTTCCGCCGCGCGCACCAGCGAGGCGGTGGACGGGCCGAGGGCGCGGCGTTGTGCGTAGCGGATGAAATCGTCGCGCGCCGTGTCCCAGTCCCAATCCTCGGGCACGCTGTCCTTGGGCCTGATGTCCTGCGGTAGCAACGAGGACAACAGTTTCAGCGC